>CALZQD010000156.1 GCA_945828175.1 uncultured Bacteroidales bacterium
AAGCCCAACTGCCGTCCCGACGAGGTGCAGGAGATGGTCTTCGACCTGATGTTCAACCTCGACGCCACCGAGGAACAGCTCGATTTCCCGACAATCTACGGTTCGGCCAAGGAAGGCTGGATGAGCACCGACTGGCGCAAACCGACCGACAACATCCTGCCGCTGCTCGACGCCATCATCGAATATATCCCCGAACCCAAGACTCTCGAGGGCGACGCCCAGATGCTTATCACCTCGCTCGACTTCTCGAACTATGTGGGCCGTATCGCCATCGGCCGCGTACACCGCGGCGAGCTCCGCGAGGGCATGGATGTGGCTCTCTGTCGCCGCGACGGTAGCGTCTCGCGCCAGCGCATCAAGGAACTGCATGTCTTCGAAGGCATGGGCCGCAAACGTGTCGAGAGTGTCAAGAGTGGCGATATATGCGCTCTTGTCGGCATCGATGGCTTTGAAATCGGCGACACTGTCGCTGACATCAACAACCCCGAGGCGCTCCCCCGTATCGCCATCGACGAGCCTACGATGTCGATGACCTTCACCATCAACGACAGCCCCTTCTTCGGACGCGACGGCAAATATGTAACTTCGCGCCATATCGGCGACCGCCTCACCCGCGAGCTCGACCGCAACCTCGCCCTCCGCGTCACCAAGGCCGACCACGAGGACGTCTGGACCGTCTACGGCCGCGGTGTGCTCCATCTCTCGGTCCTCATCGAGACCATGCGCCGCGAGGGCTATGAGCTTCAGGTCGGCCAGCCTCAGGTCATCATCAAGGAGATCGACGGCGTCAAGTGCGAGCCCGTCGAGCTGCTGACCATCAACGTCACCGAGGAATATTCGTCGCGCATCATCGATATGGTGACACGCCGCAAGGGCGACCTCCTGTCGATGTCGGCTCAGAACGACCGCGTGCATATGGAGTTCCAGATTCCTTCACGCGGCATCATCGGCCTGCGTAACAACGTGCTCACGGCATCGGCCGGCGAGGCTATCATGGCTCACCGCTTCCTCGAATACCAGCCTTGGAAGGGCGACATCGAGCGCCGCACCAACGGCTCGCTCATCGCTCTCGAGGCCGGCACGGCTTATGCCTATGCCATCGACAAGCTCCAGGACCGCGGCCGTTTCTTCATCTTCCCGCAGGAAGAGGTCTATGCCGGTCAGGTCGTCGGCGAGAACGCCAAAGACAACGACATCGTCGTCAACGTCACCAAGAGCAAGAAACTCACCAACATGCGCGCCTCGGGCGCCGACGACAAGGCCCGCATCGTGCCGCCCGTCGTCTTCAGCCTCGAGGAAGCGCTCGAATATATCAAAGAAGATGAGTATGTCGAGGTGACACCCCACCACCTGCGCCTGCGCAAAATCATCCTCGACGAACTCGAACGTAAACGCGCCAACCGATGAACCGACAAAGCGTGAGATTCACCCCCTTCAGCCTCAACGTCGGCGGCCGACTGATTGAATACAGCCGGCCGGCGGTCATGGGCATCGTCAACGTCACCCCCGACTCGTTCTATGCCGGGAGCCGCACGGCCGATGCCGGGGCTGTCGAACGGCGTGTCGCGGCCATGCTCGACGAGGGCGTCGACATCATCGATGTCGGAGCCTATTCGTCGCGCCCCGGTGCGGCTGATGTGAGCCCCGAGGAGGAGTCAGAGCGACTTGCCCGTGGCCTCGAGGCCCTGCGCCGTGTCGCCCCCGACGCCGTCGTGTCGGTCGACACTTTCCGTGCCTCCGTGGCCCGCAAGGCCGTCAGCGACTTCGGTCCGCTCATCATCAACGACATCTCGGGGGGGGCGCTCGACGAGGCAATGTTCGAGACCGTCGCCGAACTCGGCGTGCCGTATATAATGATGCATATGCGCGGTACACCCGCTGATATGCAGGAGCATTGCGACTACGACAATCTCGCAGCCGACATACTTGCCGAGCTTGGCGAACGCCTCGGCCGCCTCACGCTTATGGGTGTAAACGACATCATCGTCGACCCCGGTTTCGGCTTCAGCAAGACGCTTGAGCAGAATTACGAGCTGCTCGAGTCGCTGCCTTTGTTCGCCCTCTTCCATCGCCCGATACTCGTCGGTCTCTCGCGCAAATCCATGGCAACGCGGCTCCTCGGCATCGAGACCGCCGAGACCCTTAATGCCACGACAGTGCTCAACACGCTCGCGCTCGACCGCGGGGCTTCGATACTGAGAGTGCACGACGTAGCCGCAGCGCGCCAGGCTGTCGACCTCTATATGGCAACAACCGACTCCTGTAAGCTCAACCATTAATCACTCCAATACTCCCCCCTCGCTATGCTTCAATTCGGAATAAAAGACATCATCGACATCTTTCTTGTCGCCGTTCTGCTCTACTACATCTACCGTCTGATGAAAGAGTCGGGTACGATCAATATCTTCTATGGCGTTATGTCTTTTATCGTCGTATGGGTGCTTGCCTCGGAAATCTTCGAGATGAGGCTGATAGGCACGATACTCGACAAATTTATGAGCATAGGCCTGCTGATACTCGTCATCCTTTTCGTCGACCAGATCAAGCGTTTCCTTGTCGAGCTCGGCTCGCACCGCCGCTGGCGCTTCCTGTCGAGCCTCTTCCATCATCACAAAGAAGAGATGGATGTCGCCGCCCGACGCTATGTCATGCCCATCGTCTATGCCTGCATGTCGATGTCAAAGAGCAAGACCGGCGCACTCATCGTCATAGAGCAGTCGATACCGCTCGACAATTATGAAAAGACCGGCGACATCATCGACGCCGATATCAATACACGACTGATAGAGAACATATTCTTCAAGAATTCGCCGCTGCACGACGGCGCCATGATCGTGGCCCACGACCGCATCAAGGCGGTAGGCTGCATTCTGCCCGTGAGCCACGACAGCGACGTGCCGCGCGCCCTCGGCCTGCGCCACCGCTCGGCCCTCGGCATCGCCCAGGCGACCGATGCCGCAGCAATAGTAGTGTCGGAGGAGACAGGCAATATCTCGATGGCCCACCGCGGACGTCTCTACACCAAGCTCAGCACCACAGAGCTCGAGCACCGTCTCTCGGCCCTGGCCATGGCGCCAAAACTCTGATTTCTCTCAAAATATAATGCCTATGAAATCTCTCAAAGCAATTAGCATAGCTCTGACATTTATGTCTGCCTCTTTTGCGGCCTTCGCAGAGAGCAGTTATAACATAGCGGAATTCTATACAGTCGTCAAACCCGACTCAGGAACCAAAGCCGTCGGCATATACGAACAGACAATCGATGTCGAATATATTTTAACGCCGACAAAGCTTGATACCGGGAAGTATGTTGTCAAGGTTGTAAAAATTGGCGATAATCTTTACAGGATTAAAGACTCTGACATCTGCGTCGAGACAAGATATTGCCACGAATGGGCTTCATACTCAGAAGAAGTGGTTTTAATCATCCAGTCTAACTATGGATATACTAAAGGTAAGATAATTTTCGATTGAAACAACGCGATTAATGCCATCGAATAAACAGCAGCGGCGGCCCGGTCAGGGTCGCCGCTGTGGTTTTTTGCGCCGGTGAGCGCGGTGATTATTTTCTGATTATTACTTTCTCGGCTTTGACCTTGCCGTCGGCGTAGGTCGAGCGGCGGATGCAGAGACCAGAGGGCTCGCTTAGGCGAGCGCCGGTGAGGTTGTAATATTCTGTAGAGATGACTTCGGCATTGCCGGCGGTGATGTCGCCGATGCCGCCGTTGTCGAAGGTGTAAGTCACGACTTCACTTGAGTACTCTTTGTCGCCCACCTTGTAGACAGCCTGAACGCCCATGGTCTTGAGGGGCTCGAAGAAGAGTGCGAAGTGCCAGCCTTCGCCGATATACATGATGTCGTCGTAGTCTGTGCCGTATTTGCGAAGCTCGTCGCCCGGAGCGGGCTCGCCGTCGTAGAAGAGGCGATAGTAGAGGTTGTTGACATCGAGAGCCTGACCATTGGCGTCGACTTCAGAGATGAAGAAGTCGCCGACGCCCATATTGTCGTTATGATCCCACTCGGGTTCGCCCCATTCGGGATTCTGAGGAGTCGGGTCGAGGTTGGAGATTTCAGAGAGCTTGAGGTTTTCGATGCCGTAGCCAAACCAGGGATGATCTTTGCCGAGGTTGACCATTCCGTATTTGTCGGCCTGCCAGCCGTTGTCGGTTTTGGTCAGAGTGAAGTTGTCGAGCCAGTTGTATTTGATGCTTGAAGTGGTGGCGTCGTCTTCGGCGGCGTAGAAGTAGATGAAATAGTTGTTGTAGATGCCGAGGTACTGAGCCGAAGCAAATGTAATCGAGCCGTCGGCGTTGACGGAGCCCTTAATCCAGGCGTCGGGAATGTATGATGCCAGGCCTTTGAGCCATGCGGTCTCGCCGTCGATGCCGAGCTCAACGCGGGTTGTGTAGGGTTCGTTCCATTCGTTGTTGTAGCTTGCCGTGTAGCTTGTAGTGGTAATGTCGGCGGCAGGTGCGGCGGGAGTCTCGTTAAAGATGGTGAATTTGACGTCACGCTCGCCGTAAGACATAAAAGTGCCGTTTTCAGCTGTGAGGCCGATGAGGCCGTTGAAGCGTGAAGGTGTGGCCGACTGCGGGAGAATCTGAGTGAGAGTCTTGCCGTCCCAGCTCATGCGCAGGTTGGGGTTCTCGGGGTCGGGAACAAGGGTAGTGGTGGTGCCGTTGGTCGACTCTTTCAACATCGATGCATAGAGCAGGCTGCCTTTTGGGTCTTTTGCGACGGGCTGGGGCAGGGCGAACTCGACGATGCCGTCGGTGCCGATTGTGCCTTTGATCCAAGAGCTGATGCCGGTGTATTCGCGGATGATGTTGTGAACATAGATGTCATTGCCGTTGACAACAATCTGGGTGCAATAGCCATCGTTGTCGGTAAACGAACCGAGACCGCCCTGAACGATGAGATAGG
>CALZQD010000157.1 GCA_945828175.1 uncultured Bacteroidales bacterium
ACACACTGCATATCGTCGGCAGCGTCAGATGTGTATAAGAGACAGGCTGTCGGCGACTTCTTTCTCGAGGTCTTTGACTTTCTGATCGCTCTCGGCGTCGGTGCCGGCCTTGTGGGCTTCGCGGAGCTTGCTGATCTCGGCGTTGTCGGCTTCGACCTTGTCGGCAAGGGGCTTGACGGTGGCTTCGAGGGCCTCGGTGGCTTTGTCCTTGATGCCGGCGACGAGCGGGTGCTCGGTGTTAACGACGAGGTTGTAGCTGTCGGGCAGCTCACCGTAGAAGGCCATGCCGGGCTGAAGGGCCGACATCTCTTTCATGCGTCGCATATATTCGTTCTGGGTGATGACGACGGGCTGGTCGCTTGCCGCCATGGCTTCGAACGAGACGAGGAACTGGGCTTTATCGACCTCGGGTGTCTGCGAGCGGAACATCGTCGTCATGATGTCGCGCTGCAGCGGGGTGAGATCGGCGGCCTTGCGGTCGTCTTTGCGGATGAGGTTGTCGATGACGTCAGAGTCGACGCGGACGAAGGTGGTCTTCTCGAGTTTGTTCTCGAGCAGGCCTACGAAGTGGCTGTCGAGCTGTCCGTCGAGCACGAGCACGTTGTAGCCGCGGTCGTTGGCTGTTTTGATGAAGTCATACTGAGCGACGGGGTCGGTGGTGTAGAGGTAGACGATGTTGCCGTCTTTGTCGGTCTGATTGGCTTCGACGAGCACCTTATATTCGTCGAGAGTGAAATATTTGCCCTCGGTGTCTTTGAGGAGCATGAACTTCATGGCTGCCTCGCAGAATTTCTCGTCGGTCAGCATGCCGTAGACGATAAAGAGCTTGATGTCGTCCCACTTCTTCTCGAAGCCGGCGCGGTCGGTCTTGAAGAGGTCTTCGAGACGCGAGGCGACCTTCTTGGTGATGTAGGTCGAGATTTTCTTGACGGCCGAGTCGCTCTGCAGGTAAGAACGCGAGACGTTGAGCGGGATGTCGGGCGAATCGATGACACCCTGGAGCAGCATCATGAACTCGGGCACGACGCCTTCGACCGAATCGGTGACGAAGACCTGGTTGCAGTAGAGCTGGATGCGGTTTTTGGTGATCTCGAAGTTGTTCTTGATCTTGGGGAAGTAGAGGATGCCGGTCAGCGTGAAGGGATAGTCGACATTGAGGTGAATCCAGAAGAGCGGGTCTTCCTGGCCGGGATAGAGTTCATGGTAGAAGTCGAGGTAGTCTTTGTCGGTAAGCTCGGCGGGTTTCTTGGTCCACTGCGGCTCGATGTTGTTGATGACGCGGTCGCGGTCGGTGTCGACCATCTTGCCGTCTTTCCATTCCTGCTCTTTGCCCGAGATGACGGGGACGGGGAGGAAGCGGCAGTATTTCTTCAGCAGGGTGTCGATGCGGGCCTGTTCGAGGAACTCCTTGCTTTCGTCGTCGATATAGAGGATGATGTCGGTGCCGCGGGTCTTACGGTCGTCGGGCTCGAGGGTGAACTCGGGCGAGCCGTCGCACTCCCAGCGCACGGCTTCGGCGCCTTCTTTGTAAGAGAGTGTGCGGATGACGACTTTCTTGGCGACCATGAAGGCCGAGTAAAAGCCGAGGCCGAAGTGGCCGATGATGGCGTTGGCGTTGTCTTTATATTTGGCGAGGAATTCTTCGGCGCCTGAGAATGCTATCTGGTTGATATATTTTTCGATGTCGTCGGCTGTCATGCCGATGCCGTGGTCGCTGACGGTGAGCGTGCCGGCCTCTTTGTCGACGGTCACCTTGACGTTGAGGTCGCCGAGGGTGCCTTTGAAGTCGCCGAACGACGAGAGGGTCTTGATTTTCTGCGTGGCGTCGATGGCGTTCGAGACGAGCTCGCGCAGAAATATCTCATTGTCGCTGTATAAGAATTTTTTGATGACGGGGAAAATATTCTCAGTCGTAACCCCGATTTTTCCTTTTTGCATAACTCAAATAATATATTTATAAGTTAGACGTTCTGCTTTTGCTCTTTATATTGCAAAAACAGTGCCAAACCTATAGGAAAAACGTTTTTCGGGGGCAAAGGTTTAGAGCGCGAACGGCCTTGGCTATTTCCTCGTCCAGTCGACGATGTGACCGGCCTCGACTGTCGCCCTGACGTCGATAAGGCGCTGGTTTGCCGAGCCGCGGAAGAGCAGCGAGGTGTCGCGGAGAGCCTCGACGAAGGGGCCGTCGACGAGCACGTCGACAGCTCTAAGCAGCCTCCGCACGTCCTCGGGGCCTTCGGCGAGCTCGTCGTAGGTGAAGCCGGTGTAGCACCACACGGTCTTGCCGAGCCGCCGCTTGATTTCTTCGGCGAGCACGGCGACTTTGTCGGCCTGATATAGCGGGTCGCCGCCCGAGAAGGTGACGTTGAAGCCGTTGTCGTCGATGCGGGCGATGATTTCGCTTATGCTCATGTCGCGTCCGGCGTCGTGGGGCCACGTCGACGGATTGTGGCAGCCGGGGCAGCGGTGGTCGCAGCCGGCGAAGTAGATCGAGGTGCGCAGCCCGGGCCCGTCGACACTCGTACCGTCGACGATGTCGACGACACGGAGCTTTATGTCATCGTTTTCTGACATTTGCAAGAGTGTGGGGCAGGGCGGATTATTTGTGGACGACGCGGTCGTTGAGTTCGGCGAGCTTGGCGTTGTTCCAGCGGTCGGTCGTGCCGACGAGGTAGCCGGTGATGCGCTGCAGACGGTCGATGGCCTTGCTGCCGCATTTGGGGCAGACTTCGAGATTCTCGCTGGCGTCTTCGTAGCCGCACTCCATGCAGCGGTTGCGGTTATGGTTGACCGAGCAGTAGCCGATGTTGTATTTGTCCATCAGGTCGACGATGTCAGAGATGGCCTCGGGATTGTGGGTGGCGTCGCCGTCGATCTCGACGTAGAAGATGTGGCCGCCGCGGGTCAGCTCGTGATAGGGCGCCTCGATTTCAGCCTTATGCTTGGGCGAGCACTTGTAGTAGACCGGCACATGATTTGAGTTGGTGTAGTAGATTTTGTCGGTGATGCCGGGCAGGATGCCGAAGGTCTTGCGGTCTTTGGCTGTGAA
This sequence comes from uncultured Bacteroidales bacterium, assembly GCA_945828175.1. Taxonomy (GTDB): domain Bacteria; phylum Bacteroidota; class Bacteroidia; order Bacteroidales; family Muribaculaceae; genus CAG-873. The sequence continues at coordinate 3,050 of CALZQD010000157.1, forward strand.
GCGGCCCGAGAGGCCCTCGGCCGGAGTGGCGAGTATCGAGTAGTTATGGTTGTAGCGCTCAGAGAACTCGTTGGCACGGCTGCGCATATGCGAGACGATTCGCAGGCCGAGGCGCTGGGCCTCCTCGTCTTCGCCGTGGTGCTTGCCGATAAGGGCGACGAGACATTCGGCCAGACCGATGAAGCCGATGCCGAGGGTGCCGTGGTTGATGACCGACTCGACGGTGTCGGTGGGCTTGAGCTTGTCGCTGCCGTTCCAGAGCTTCGACATCACCAGCGGGAACTGCTTGGCGAGCGCCGTCTTCTGGAATTTATAGCGGTCGTCGAGCTGACGGGCCGTCACCTCGAGCACGGTGTTGAGTTTGGTGAAGAACATGTCGATGCGCTCTGACTTGTCGCGGATGTTCATGCACTCGATTGCCAGGCGCACGATGTTGATGGTGCTGAAGCTCAGGTTGCCGCGGCCGATAGAGGTCTTCTCGCCGTAGCGGTCCTCGAAGACGCGTGTGCGGCAGCCCATCGTGGCGACCTCATAGAGGTAGCGCTTGGGGTCGTCGGCCTTCCATTTGTCGTTGACGTTGAAGGTGGCGTCGAGGTTGACGAAGTTGGGAAAGAAGCGTCGCGCCGTCACCTTGCAGGCGAGCTTGTAGAGGTCGTAGTTGCGGTCGTCGGGCAGATAGCTGACACCGCGTTTTTTCTTCCAGATCTGTATCGGGAAGATGGCCGTAGCGCCGTTGCCGACGCCTTCGTAGGTCGAATTGAGCAGCTCGCGGATGATGCAGCGACCCTCGGCCGAGGTGTCTGTGCCGTAGTTTATCGAACTGAAGACCACCTGGTTGCCGCCGCGCGAGTGTATCGTGTTCATGTTGTGGATAAACGCCTCCATGGCCTGATGCACACGGCTGACGGTGCGGTTTACGGCGTGGGCCGTCAGGCGTTCGTCGCCTTCGAGGCCTTCGAGGTCGCGCTTCTCGTAGTCTTTGAACTCCTTATTATATAAATGTGAGAGGTCGCGGTTGCAGAGCGCCTCGAGGTTCTTGATTTCTTCGATATACGACGAGCGGACATAGGGGGCGAGGTAGAAGTCGAAGGCCGGTATGGCCTGACCGCCGTGCATTTCGGTCTGAGCTGTCTCGAGCGAGATGCAGGCGATGATGCTCGCCGTCTCGATGCGCTTGGCGGGACGCGACTCGCCGTGGCCCGCGATGAAGCCGTACTCGAGGATGCGGTCGAGCGGGTGCTGGACGCAGGTGAGGCTCTTCGTAGGATAATAGTCTTTGTCGTGGATGTGGATGTAGCCGTTTCTGACATAGTCGCGCGCCTCGGGCGAAAGCAGGTAGTCGTCGACGAAAGGCTTGGTCGTCTCGCTGGCGAATTTCATCATCATGCCCGCGGGCGAGTCGGTGTTCATGTTGGCGTTCTCGCGGGTGATGTCGTTGTTCTTGGCCTCGATGATTTCGTGGAACATATCGCGGGTCTTGGCGCGGCGGGCGATGCTGCGCTGGTCGCGGTAGGCGATATATTTCTTGGCGACTTCCTTGCGCGGGCTGTTCATCAGCTCGAGTTCGACAAGATCCTGAATCTCCTCGACGGTCATCTGCTCGTTGCCACGGAAGCCGATGTGGTCGGTGATTTTGTGGATGAGCGATTCGTCTTCGCCCAACTCAGTCTGAAGCATCGCCTTGCGGATGGCGGCTTTGATTTTCTCTTCGTTGTAGCCAACTATGCGGCCGTCGCGTTTGATAACGGTTTGTATCATCGGGGTAGGGTTGTTTTTTTAGATGCTGCAAAGCTACGACAAATAAC
>CALZQD010000158.1 GCA_945828175.1 uncultured Bacteroidales bacterium
CGACATGAAGCCGCGATAATAGCGGGCGTCGAGGTTGACCGAGTCAATCTCGAGAGCGTGGCTGAATTCCCTGAAGGCTTCGTCGTCGCGCTTGAGTTTCAGATAGATGCGCGCACGGTTATTGATAACCGTCACCATGCGCGGCGCCCGTTTCGAGGCCTCGTCGAGAGCGACAAGCGCCAGCGAGTCCTTATCCATATATGAGTAGACCATGCCGAGATTCGACAGCAGCATGACGTTGCCGGGATTGCCGGGCTCGACGGCCATGGCGTCGACCAGTCGGGCGGCTGCTTCTTCGTAATTCCCGTCGGCGATTGCCTTGTCGGCCTCGCCCATGAGTATGAAATAGGGGTCCTCGTCCGTGTCATCGTCTGCCGCATAGGCCGGTGCGGCCGACAACAGAGCTGTCATGAAGCCGAGCGCGAAAAGAAGGACCGATTTTTTAACAAAAGTTATTAACATATTGACATCGTTTTGTTGATAAGTCGCCGGCAACCGCCGACTTTGTTGACCCCGACAAAGTTATGACGTTTATTTTAAAGTCTGAATCAAAGCAAATCTAAAAATTGTTTTGATTTTTTAAAATAATAGATTAATTTTGCTGTTAATTGTTGAAAAAGAAACATGAACCGCGTCATCAGACATAGCGAATACCTGCTCCAGAGCAACGACTGCATCATCATGCCGGGTCTCGGCGCCGTGCTTGCCCACGACGAAAGCGCCCGCATCGACGAGGCCACAGGCATGCTTGTGCCTCCGACGCGCCGTTTCTCGTTCAACAGCATGCTCACTCAGAACGACGGCCTGCTCGCCACATCGGTGGCCCGCTGCGAGGGCATAGGTTATGAAGCCGCCCTCAGAATCGTCACCGACGAAATCGAGTCGATGCGCCATCAGCTCGTGGCCGACGGTGAACTCTCGCTCGGTCACATCGGTCTGCTGAAACTCGACGGCGACAAGATGCTCTTCGAGCCCTACGACGCCTCATCGCTCACCCCCGGCCTGCTCTGGCTGCCGACAGTGCGCATCACTCCGCTCAGCGAGCGCGTCAAAGCCGACGACGCTGCCGTCGCTGCCGCCTCGCGCCGCCGTGTCAGCCCATTGGTAAGATTCGCCCGCACTGCTGCCGCCGTCGCTGTCGCCATCGGCCTCAGCTTTGTGATGTCGACGCCTATCACCACCGATAACGCCCAGCTTGCATCGTTCGCACCCGAGGCCGTCAAGGCTCCGTCGCGACCAGCCGAAAGCCTTTTCGAGCGTCCCGGCACGTCGACAGCGCCCCTTGTGCTTGTGCTCCGTCACCACACCGACGCCGCCACAGCTGTCGACACTACCGCCAAATTGCCCGCGCCAAAGCAAGTTGTCCAAAAAGCAGCAGTCGTCGAGGCCGCAGAAATAGCCGAGGTTGCAGAAGTAGCCGAAGTCGCCAAGACTTCACAGAGCACGCTCCGTTTCGACGAGAGCGACAGTTATTGCCTCGTCGTTGCCTCGTTGGCGACACAGGAAGAGGCCGACCGCTTCATCGCCCGTAACTCTAAACAGCAATTAGGCGTCCTCCCGAAGGATGGCCGTTATCGAGTCTATGCCGCCACCGGCACCACAGCCGCAGGCGCACAGTCGGCAGCAGCCGAATTGGCCGATCGCTATCCCAATGCCTGGGTGTGCCGCCGGTAAACTCGATATTTTATGAATAATCTTCACCAGCTCTTATTACAACGTCACAGCATCCGCCGCTACACCGACGAACCCGTCGACAGCGATGCCGTGAAGACCATCCTCGAAGCCGCCCTGCTGGCTCCGACATCGAAGAACGCCCGTCCGTGGCAGTTTGTCGTCGTCGAAGACAAAGAGATGCTCGGCCGCCTCGCCGAGTGCAAGCAGTTTGGCTCCAAGCCCGTTGCGTCGGCAGCCTTCGCCGTCGTCGTCACCGTCAATCCCGCTCTCAGCGAAGTTTATATCGAAGACGCCTCTGTCGCAGCGATAATGATGCACCTCCAGGCCGCCGACCTCGGGCTCGGCTCATGCTGGATTCAGGTGCGCGGACGTTTTGCCGCCGACGGCGAACCGTCGGAGAACGTCGTCCGCGAACTTCTCGACATTCCCGATGACATGGTCGTCGAGTGCATCGTCACCTTCGGCCACATCGACGAGCAGCGCAAGCCCGTCGACCCTGATAAACTTTTGTGGGAAAAAGTACATATAGGATCTTGGAAGACAGAGCTCTGAACAGTCTGCGCATAGCAGTAATCGGTTCGGGCAACGTCGCCACCCATCTCTCGGGAGGCCTCGCCGCCGCCGGCAGTGAGATTGTCTGCGTCTGCAGCCCTACCCTCGCCCATGCCCGACGCCTCGCCGACCGCTTCGCCGGCTGCCACGCCGTCGACAGCCTCGCCTCGTTGCCACTCGACGCCGACCTTTACCTGATTTCGACGGTCGACAACGCCGTAGCCACGATTGCAAAAGAGATGCCTCATGTGGCCGGACTCGTCGCCCACACTTCGGGCAGCGTACCCTTGGCAGCACTCGCGCCCGCGTCGGCGATGACAGCCGTTATCTATCCGCTGCAGACTTTTTCGCGCAAAGTGGCTGTCAGGCTCGACGACATTCCATTTTTCACCGAAGCGTCGACCGCCGAAGCCCACGCCTTTGCCGACAGAGTCGCGGGACTGCTTTCGCCGAAAGTATATCACGCCGACTCGTCGCACCGCAAGAAACTGCATATCGCCGGAGTGCTGTCGTGCAACTTCGCCAACTATCTGTGGGATCGCACGTCAGACATACTAAATGGCGCCGGCTACAGTTTCGACGTCGTTCGCCCGCTCATTGAGGCCACTCTGCGCAAAGCCGTCGAGGTCGGCCCGCACGCCGCCCAGACCGGACCGGCCATGCGAGGCGACAGCGCCGTCATCGACAGCCATATCGCGAGCCTCGACCCATCGACGGCCGAGATCTACCGCATACTGACCGAAGCCATAATCGACTCACACAAAAAACAATGAGCAAGATAAACTACGACCTCAAGAAAATCAAAGGCTTAGCATTCGACGTCGACGGTGTGCTGTCGCCCTCGACCATACCACTCGGCGAAGACGGCATTCCCCGCCGCATGGTCAACATCAAAGACGGCTACGCACTTCAGCTTGCCGTCAAGCAAGGTCTTAAGCTCGCTATCATCAGCGGCGCGAAATCAGAAGCCGTCGAACTTCGGTTCAGAGCCCTCGGCATCACCGATATATATATGAAGGCAGCCGACAAACTGCCCTGTCTCAACGACTGGCTCGACAAAAACGGCCTCACGCCCGACGAAGTCGCCTATGCCGGCGACGACATCCCCGACATCTGCGTGATGCGCAACGTGGGTCTCAGCGTCGCCCCGCGCGACGCCGACGAGTTTGTCAAGTCGATTGCCCGCTATGTTACTGTCGCCGACGGCGGTTACGGCGTCGCCCGCGAAATTCTCGAAGAGGTCATGCGCGCTCAAGGGCTCTGGATGTCTCACGCCGACGCTTTCGGCTGGTAAAACCGTCATCTGACAATGATTACGTCTCCGCTTAAAAACAAAAACACAAAGATATTACTCGCCTCAGGCTCGCCCCGCCGACGCGAGCTCCTCGCCATGATAGCGCCCAATTTCGACGTAGCGCCCGGCCGCGACGTTGACGAAAGCTATCCCGCCGACCTGCCGGCCGAAAACGTCGCTGTCTATCTGTCGAAAGTCAAGGCCGAGGCATACAGAGACCTACTTGACGACGACGAGATAATCATCACGGCCGACACGGTCGTCATCATCGACGGCCGCATCCTCGGCAAACCTGCCTGCCGCGAGGAGGCTTTCGAGATGCTAAGAAGTCTCTCGGGCCGCTGCCATAAAGTCGTCACAGGCGTGACAGTCACGGCCAAGGACCGCTGTATCAGCTTCGACGAGACGACCGTCGTCGAGTTCGCCCGGCTGAGTGACGACGAAATCACTTGCTACGTCGACACTTTCAGGCCTTACGACAAAGCCGGAGCCTACGGCATACAGGAATGGATCGGCGCCGTCGGCATCAAGGGCATCGAAGGCTGCTACTACAACGTCATGGGCCTGCCGGTCCACACTCTTTATCACCGCCTTAAAGAATTCTGAACGCATGATAGTCTACCCCAACGCAAAGATCAACCTCGGGCTCAATATATTGCGCCGCCGCCCCGACGGCTATCACGACATCGAGACACTGATGGTGCCCGTCGGCTGGCGCGACATCCTCGAAATCGTACCGGCAACGGGCAGCGACAGCACCCTGAGCGTCAGCGGCCGCGCCGTCGATTGTCCGCCCGAGAAAAACCTCGTGATGAAAGCCTACCGCGCTTTGGCCGCCACGGTCGACATCCCGGCGGTAGACATCTACCTCCACAAGATAATCCCCGACGGAGCAGGCCTCGGGGGCGGCTCGGCCGACGCTGCGTTCACGCTCACCTGCCTCAACGAGCTCTTCGCCCTCGGCCTTGACCGCGTACAGCTTGCCGACATCGCCGCCGGCATTGGCGCCGACTGTCCGTTTTTCATCTATAACAGGCCGATGCTTGCGACATCGACCGGCACTGTTCTCACACCTGTCGAGCTGACAGCCGAGCCCATGCCCATAGTGATAGCCAAGCCGCGCGGCGTCGCCGTCTCGACGGCAGAGGCTTATGCAGGAGTCACGCCGTCTGAAAATTCGCCGTCGCTCGAATCGATTATCGGTCTTCCGGTCGGCGAATGGCAGTGCGCCGGTTTGAAAAACGATTTCGAAACCTCGGTCTTCGCCAAAGCCCCTGCTACAGCAGCACTTAAACGCCTGTT
>CALZQD010000159.1 GCA_945828175.1 uncultured Bacteroidales bacterium
ACACTGCATATCGTCGGCAGCGTCAGATGTGTATAAGAGACAGTTTGAAGCCTAAAGAGTTGACGCCTTTTGTGAGGACGTCGAGAGCGACTTTGTTGGCTTCGGCGGGTGTCTCAGCGATGATTTCCTGACGTGTGAGCCAGTTGTTGTCAGCGCGGGTGCCGCGAACGTAGGGATATTCACCGGGGAGTGAATCAGTTGTTTTGAGTCCGGCTATGTCTTCGGCCCTGTAGATAGGCTCGACATTGAAGCCTTCGTTTGTTCTCCAGACCAATTTTTTATTGAAATCCGCACCTTTGAGGTCGGCTTCAACTTTGGCTCTCCACTCATCGTAAGAGACGCCGGGAAATTGATCGAACAATTTTTCTTTGTTTTCTGCCATAACTTAGGTTGTAAGTAATTGTGTTATAGAGTGATTATATTGTATTTTTAAGGTTAATCAAAAATTAAGCCCGAGCGTTAACTCAAAAGCTCAGGCAAAATTAATAAACTTTAAATCAATCACAAACAAATACATTGAAAAAATTAAACATGCTTGAGTATCTGCGCTGCGTGATCTTTGGTCTTGACTTCTTTGGGGGTGATGACACTCTCGACGATGCCCTCGGGCGAGATGATGAAGGTCGTGCGGAAGGTGCCCATATACTTGCGGCCATACATCGATTTCTCGCCCCAGACACCGAATTCTTCGACGAGATGGTGGTCGGTGTCGCTGACGAGGGGGAAGGGCAGGGCGTTCTTCTCGATGAAGCGCTTGTGAGAGGCGGGACCGTCGACGCTGACGCCTATGACCTGGATGCCTTTGTCGAGCAGCTCGCCGTAGTTGTCGCGGAGGTTGCAGGCCTGGGCGGTGCAGCCCGATGTCGAGTCTTTGGGGTAGAAATAAAGCGCCACGGTTTTGTCTTTGTAGTCGCTGAGTCGGATTTCTTTGCCGTCGGCGTCTGTGCCGAGGAGGTCGTTGACTTTATCGCCTGTGTTCATATGATTGAAATTGTTGGTTTTCGTGGGAGTCAGAATACTCTTCTTGCACCGAGGTAACGGTTGCTGTAGTAGCCGCCGTCGGGGTAGCTGTCGTATCTGATGCCGCCCGATGTCGCCGCGTGGATGAACGTTATTCGGCCGTCAGGAGCGACGTCGACAGCGATGCCGACATGGCCGACTGTCTTGCCGCCGCGTCGCCCGCTGAAAAACACGAGGTCGCCGGGCCTGACGTCGCCGTCGGCGATGCCTGTGCCGTCGAGATACTGGCTGCGCGACGAGGCTCCGAGGTTGATGTCGAAGCGGCGGAATATATAAGATGTGAAGCCCGAGCAGTCGAAGGCTTTCGGTCCTTTCGAGCCGCGGCGGTAGGGCGTGCCGAGGAAGCCTTTGGCATAGTCGATGACTTCGAAGGCCTTTGTCTCGTCGGCGACAGCCTTGAGAATGTCGGTGAAGATGATATCGTCGTGAGCGGTCGTGACTGCGGGCGCATACTCGCTACCGTCAGGCTTTACGGTGCTGTCTTCGGCCGCGCCGACGGTCATGTCGTTCGTCGTGGCGGCGAAAAATAGTAAAGCTGCGAGTGAAAAAATGCGTCGATTTGTCATGGCCTGATATTTGATCAACAAAAATAGCCATAGACAGCGGCTTTAACAAATAATTAATGTTTATTTAATTTTTGTTTGCAAAGTTTTACGGGGCGGCGCTCAGAATCGTCTCGGGAGCTTGCCGGTGATGGTGCGCTCGCCGAGCACTTTGGCAAACTGCTGGTGGATGTTCTGCTTTTCCATGTATTCCTGGAGCAGGTCGGTTATCTCGGCGTGGTCGGTGGTTTCGTGGAGCTTCTTCTCGATGTCGTCGATCGAGTTCTTGAGGATGGCGTCGAGCAGTGCGTAGATGGCGCGGGGAACGAGCTCGAGGAGCCGGTCGCGCTCGGTCTCGATCTTGGCGTATTTGGTGTGGACTTTGCTCAGGGTATATTTCTCGCTGACGAGGTCGGTGGTGAGGCGGCGAATCTCGTCGTCGGGCGACGAGAGCAGCAGCTTCTCGATATATTCGTCGGTGAAATCGGCTTTGGCGGCCTCGTAATAGTCGTCGGCACGGCTTCTGAGCGCTGTCTCGAGAGCCTTGACGTCGGCGACGCTGGCGGCTTTGGCGCGAATCTCCTCGAGGCCGTCCTCAATCATCTTCTCCTTTGTCTGCCCGAGCGAGGCGATGAAGGCGCTGTAGTCGCTCTCCCAGCTGCGGGCTGTCAGCGACAGGGCTGTCTCGAAAGTCTTCTTATAGAGGGGAATCGAGAAGCTGACGGCCTCGGCGTCGAGTTCGGCCTTGACATAGTCGATGAGGCTCAGGGTGCGCCCGTCGTCGGTCGAGCAGAAGCCTACCATACCGTATTTGAGGACATAGCGGATTATCTCGCGCTCGAATTTCTCGAGGCGCGTATCGGTCGTGCTGACGAGCACGATGTCGGTGACGGCTTCGGCCGGGGTGTCTGTGGTATTGTCCGGGTTGGCCGGGTCGGTTGATTCGGTCTTATCAATGTCGGCGATAGAGTCGCGGGCGGCTTTCTGGCGACGGCGGTTGCTCTCGGTCTCGATGCGCTCGGTGATGAATTTGGCGAGCTGGAGCATCAGCACGTCTTCGGGGACGCCGAGCGCGCGCGAGCATTCGGCGACGTAGATTGTGCGCGTCACCTCGTTGGGTATCACGGCGATGGTCTTCAGGATGTCGGCGATGACATGGCTGCGCTTGATCGGGTCGTCGCCGGCGTCGTGCAGCAGTACCGATGTCTTGAATTTGATGAAGTCGGTCTCGTGCTTGGCGATATATTCCTCGACCTCTGTGTTCGAGTGGCTTTGGGCGAAAGAGTCGGGGTCGTCGCCGTCGGGCAGCGACACGACCTTCACGTTAAGGCCTTCGGCAAGAATCAGGGCGATGCCTCGAAGCGAGGCTTTCACGCCGGCTGCGTCAGAGTCGTAGATGACGGTGACGTTCTCGGTGAAACGGTGGATGAGTCTTATCTGACCCTCGGTGAGCGAGGTGCCCGACGAGGCCACGACGTTTTCGACGCCCACTTGATGCATCGATATGACGTCCATGTAGCCTTCGACGAGGATACATTTGTTTTTCGACGCGATGGCCTGCTTGGCCTGATAGAGGCCGTAGAGCTCGTAGCTCTTGCGGTAGATTATCGACTCGGGCGAGTTGGTGTATTTGGCAACGGTCTTGTCGGTCTTGAGTGTGCGGCCGCCGAAGGCGACGACCTTGCCCGAGACGCCGAAGACTGGGTAGATGACGCGGCCCTTGAAACGGTCGTAGATCGTGCCGCGCTCGCTTTTCGAGCAGAGACCGGTGCTGATGAGCGGCTCGGGCTTGAAGCCTTTCCTCGTGGCGGCATCGTAGAACTCGTTTGACTTATCGATGGCGTAGCCGAGGTGGAAGCGCTTGATCATTGCGTCGTTGATGCCGCGCTGCCTGAAATATGTCAGGCCGATTTCGCGGCCGTCGGGCGTGTCTGTCAGGTTCGACTCGAAATGCGACATTGCAAACTGATTGACGGCGAGCATCGACTCGCGCTGGGTGGCCTCGGCCTTCTCGGCCTCAGACATCTCGTGCTCCTTGATTTCGATGTTGTATTTCTTGGCGAGCTGGCGCAGGGCTTCCTGATAGCCGACCTGCTCGATTTCCATGATGAAATTGACCGGCGAGCCGCCCTTGCCACAGCTGAAACACTTGCAGATGCCCTTTGCCTTAGAGACAGAGAATGACGGGGTCCTTTCGTTGTGGAAAGGACAGAGGCCGATATAGTTTGCGCCTCGGCGTCTGAGACTTACATAGTCACTGACGACTTCGACGATGTCGGCTGTGTCGATGATGCGCTGTACGGTTTCCCTATCAATCTGTTTCATACAACAAAATTACGGAAAATAACGGTGAGGTACAAAAGAAATTGATGGAGATTCTCACGAACCTCCATCAATTTCTTACACATAGTACTTAATGTTAGATTATATGTCTATTCCAGATTTGTTTTTATTAAATGAAAAAGCGTTTAAATCATTTCGATTGTTTCCGTACACAAAATTAAAAATAAAATTCGCTCGATGCAAATTATCACATTATCATGGATATAACGGTAATGAGACGGATTTGTGACATTTTGTAAACATTTCGGTTTACAATTTGAGCGGCGCTGTCGAAATGATGTGCTTTTGTTTATGAAAATCAGCTCAAATGTTACGATTTGCAATTAGGTGAAATTTTGTTAAAATTGCGATATGTTGTAGCATTATGTTATAAAACATTTTTATGAAGCATGATTATCGGTATGAAGCTGTCGTTTTGATATAGTTTATGCTGTAAAACAGTTTTTTATAGCATCGCATATGTTATCGGGCATAAAGCATGTAGGATGCAAAAGGCTCGAGTTTACCCTCGACAAAGCCCTTTTTGACCTTGAAAACAGCATTGTGGACGGCGTCGGTATATTTGCCGTCGGGCAGATTTGTTTCGAGACGTATCGGGTTTCGATGAGAAACTTACGAGAGTCACACCGCTGTCGCCACGCGAGATTTCGGCTGCCTTACCGTCTTTAGAGAATCGATTACCTCGTCCTGGCCGACGGGCTTCTGGTTGTTCTTGACGGATGTAATGGCCGCTCACTCCTTCTGGTGAGGGGAGGCCCAAGCGGCGGGGGCGGCCTAAACCGCCCCCAAGAGCGGGTGGCAGCAGGACATACTGGCAATACAAAACAAAAAAAAGGAGACCGAAGTCTCCTTGAGATTAACTAATTTTGTATTGCTTATGTAT
>CALZQD010000160.1 GCA_945828175.1 uncultured Bacteroidales bacterium
CACTGCATATCGTCGGCAGCGTCAGATGTGTATAAGAGACAGTCCCATGCGGGCGAGCTCGGCGCAGATGTCAATCGAGAGCTGATGGGCGCGGGCGGCGCGCTCGGGCAGCGGCTCGACGGCATAGCAGCGGGTCATGTCGGTCATATAGCCTGTGAAATTGCCGTTTACGTCGACCATGACGCTGACGCCGGGCTTGATTATCGTGCCGTCGGCGCCGACGGGAAGCGAGGGGTCCATGCCGGCGCCGCCCATGGCGAAATCATAGGGCGACGGATTGTCGGCGTTCTCGCCCACGAGCAAATTGCCCATGAAGAGCTCCATATCTCCGCCGGCGACGCGGAACTGGCCGAGGCAGCCCTCGAGACGGGCTGCGCGCTCGATTTCGACCTGAAGCTCGATGTCGCGCATACCCTCCTGATAGAGGTGCGGGATGCGCTCATAGAGATGGCGATGCTTGACGCCCGAAAAACGGATTTTGGCGATTTCCTCGTCGGTCTTGACGGCGCGGGCGGCCGCCATCACGGGCGTGGCGTCGGCAAATTCGACGCCGGGGAATATCTTCATAAGCCTTGTTATGGCGTTGTAGCTCAGGACGCCCATCTCGAGTGCAAGACGTCGCGGCGGACGGATGCCCGACTCGCCCTCGAACATGCGCGTCATCTCCTCGGGCTTGCGTATCATCACCATGCGGCGGTTCTCGAGGTGGCAGGGGCGCTTGACGGCGTAGTAAGGCTCGTCGCTGTCGGTCGAGATATAGACATAACCGGCGAAAACGCGGCCGGTGAGATAATAGAGGTCGGCGTTATCGCTGACAAGGAGGCCGTCGACACCGTTTTTACGCATCCCGGCTTTCACCTTGTCGCATCTGAGCTTTTGCTCTGCATCACTCAAAAGACAGAGTTTTTCTTTATCAACATTCTCCATTTTTCACTAATTTTATCAGGTCACTGAATTCTTTTATGACATAATCGGGGTCGCTGACGTGGCCGAAACCATATGATGCCCAGGCGATTCTGACGCCGGCCTTGTGCGAGGCGTCGGCGTCGCCCTGAGTGTCGCCGACATAGAGGGGCGAGCGCAGGCCGTATTTTTTGACGAGCGCGGCGATGTTGACGTCCTTGCCGGCGTGGGTCTGCCCGTAGGTCAGCGAGTCGGTGAAGCAGTCGGTCAGGCCGGCGAAGGCCATGAAGTTGACCGCACCCTTGGGCGAACAGTTGCTGACCATGAAGAGCTTATGGTCGCGGGCGAGCTCGCGTATGGTTTCTTTGACACCGGGATAGAGTTGGCCGCCGAGCGTCGGCATCAGGCGGTCTTCGTTGGCGTCGAGCGCCGCGAGAAAACGCGGGCGGTCGACCGGTCCGGTCACTATCGTGTTGACTAACACATCGACGGGCTTGCCCATGAGACGGTCGAGCTCCTCGCGCGTCACCTTGATGTCGCCGAGGCCGAACTCGTCGAGCGTATACTCCCAGATCTTGCAGTATGAGGGGACGGCGTCCCAGAGAGTGCCGTCCATATCGAAAATCAGACTGTCGAATTTTTGTTCCATAATCATTTGCCGTTAGACACAAACACTATGCCTATTTGCTCGATATCCTCGAGTGTGTCCTGACGCATAATGTGCCGTATCTTTATAGGAACGCTGTCGGGCGCGATAATGTTTTTAAGCACGGTGTCGGCGCGCTGATAGCTCAGGCCGAGACCTGTGCCATACCAGCGGCCCATCGGGTCGGCCAGGATGATATTGAAGGTGTCGGTCACAGTGACGGTGTCGGCTGTGCGGCGCGTCATCTCGAGCCATATGTTGCTGTAGATGTAGCCGTTGCCGTGGCGCACGACGATGACAAGGTCGCCGCGGGCGCCAGAATCGCAGTCGAGCGGGCCGAAGGCGAGAGTGTCGCCGTAGAGCCAGCCGTCGGCGCTCACCGTGCGATAGTCGCCGCTCTCGTCAGCGCCGATGCCGCATGCCGAGGCTATCAGCAGCAGCAACAAGGCGACAAGGGGCAGGCGCCTCATGACGCGGGCTCGTTTTTACCTCCGGCAGCTGCGTCACCGCCTTCGGGACGGTTAGACTTGTCTCCTGCGCCCTGACCCTGGCCCTGACGGCGCCGGCGGTCGTTGCGGCGTTTCTGGCGCTGGCGGTTCTCGCCGTTGGCGCTGCCGCCGTTTTCGCCCTCGCCGCCTTCGGCATTGCCGTCGCCGGCGGGTGCGGCAGCTGTGTCGGTGTTCTTGGCGCCGCCGTTCTGAGCCTGTGACTGTGACTGAGACTTCTGTTTGTTCTTGCGCTTTTTCTTTTTATCGAAGCGGGCCACGTCGTCCTGACCGAGAATGTCGCCGAAGGCCTTGTGCTCGGTCGGTTTCGAGTCTTCTTCGGTCACGAGTGTCAGCGGCTTCTCGCCGGCCTTGTTCATGGCGATGACCTCGAAGGCGCGCCGGGCGTCGATGGTGACGAGGTTGGCGGCAAACGACTTGTCGGTCGAGTATGTGATCTCGCGCTTGAAGATGTCTGTCTTGAAGTGGTAGTATGTCGCGTCGGCGGTCTCGAGCCTTACGTCGCGCGGAGGCAGGAACTTGGCGCTCTCGACATAGACGTCGACCTCGAAGTTGAGGCAGCACTTGAGTTTGGCGCACTGTCCGGCAAGCTTCTGAGGATTAAGCGATATGTCCTGATAGCGGGCGGCGCTCGTGGCGACCGACACGAAGTTGGTCATCCAGCTCGAGCAGCAGAGAGGACGTCCGCAGGGACCTATGCCGCCGATGCGGCCGGCTTCCTGACGGGCACCGATCTGTTTCATCTCGATTCTCACCTTGAACGTGTCGGCCAGCACCTTGATGAGCTGGCGGAAGTCGACGCGCTCGTCGGCGATATAGTAGAAGATGGCCTTGTTGCCGTCGCCCTGATACTCCACGTCGCCGATTTTCATGTTGAGGTTGAGGCTCTCGGCAATCTTGCGGGCGCGGATCATCGTGTCGTGCTCGCGGGCCTTGGCCTCCTCGAACTTCTCGATGTCGGCGGGTTTGGCCTTGCGAAAGATGCGCTTGACCTCGGCGTTGGACTTGACGTTAGACTTGCGCATGGCCAGGTTAACCAGCGCGCCGACCATCGTCACCTCGCCTATGTCGTGGCCGGGTGAGGCCTCGACGGCGACGAGGTCGCCGATCTTGAGGTCGAGGTTAATCGAATTCTTATAATAGCCTTTGCGCGTGTTCTTAAACTGCACCTCGACCATGTCGCTGTCGGCATACCCGCCGGGTATGTCCTCGAGCCAGTTGAACGAGTGGAGTTTACCGCGCGGCTCCTTGTCGCAGCATCGCCGGCAGCCGCCGGCGGCTTTCAGTTCTTCGCGGCCGTCGTCTTCGGCGGCCTTGTCTTTTTCGCTCATATATAATATGTATATAGGAGACGTTTATTTGGCGAAGCTGACGGCGCGTGTCTCGCGGATGACAGTGATCTTTACCTGTCCGGGATATGTCATCTCGTCCTGGATGCGACGGGCGATCTCCGACGAGAGCTTTTCGGTCTCGGTGTCGTCGATCTTGTCGGCACCGACAATGACGCGAAGTTCGCGGCCGGCCTGGATGGCGTAGGTCTTGAGCACGCCGGGATAAGAGAGGGCGAGCTGCTCGAGGTCTTTGAGGCGCTTGATGTATGCCTCGACGATTTCGCGGCGGGCACCGGGACGTGCGCCCGAGATGGCGTCGCAGACCTGAACGATGGGTGCAAGCAGCGATGTCTGCTCGATTTCGTCGTGGTGGGCGCCGATGGCGTTGCAGATTTCGGGTTTCTCTTTATATTTCTCGGCGAGTTTCATGCCTAAGAGTGCGTGCGGCAGTTCAGGCTCGTCGTCGGGCACTTTGCCTATATCGTGGAGCAGACCGGCGCGGCGAGCCTTCTTGGGGTTGAGGCCGAGCTCCGAAGCCATGATGGCACAGAGATTTGCGGTCTCGCGCGAGTGCTGCAGCAGGTTCTGGCCGTAGCTCGAGCGGTATTTCATCTTGCCGACGAGGCGGATGAGGTCGGGATGCAGCCCGTGGATGCCGAGGTCGATGGCAGTGCGCTTGCCGGTTTCGATGATTTCTTCTTCGATCTGTTTGCGCACCTTGGCGACGACTTCCTCAATGCGGGCGGGGTGGATGCGGCCGTCGGCAACGAGCTGATGCAGAGCCAGGCGGGCGATTTCGCGGCGCACGGGGTCGAAGCCCGAGAGGACGATGGCCTCGGGGGTATCGTCGACGATGATCTCGATGCCGGTGGCGGCTTCGAGGGCGCGGATGTTGCGGCCCTCACGGCCGATGATGCGGCCTTTGACCTCGTCACTGTCGATATGGAAGACGGTGACCGAATTTTCGATGGCAGTTTCGGTCGCTACACGCTGAATCGACTGGACGACAATGCGTTTGGCTTCTTTGTTGGCGGTCATCTTGGCATCGTCCATGATGTCGTTGATATATGAAGCGGCGGCTGTCTTGGCCTCGTCTTTGAGCGATTCGATGAGTTTCTCCTTTGCTTCCTGCGACGACAGGCCCGAGATGTGCTCGAGCTGTTCCTGAGCCTGATGGTGGAGCTTGTCGAGCTCGGCCTGACGCGATTCGACGACGGCAAACTGGGCCTCAAGGGTCTGTCGGGTGGCATCGAGTTCGTTTTTGGTGCGCTGGTTCTCGCCCTGCTGCTGATTGAGCTGAAGCTCACGCTGTTTGAGGCGCGCTTCGGTCGACTGAATCCTGTCTCTTATACACATCTCCGAGCCCACGAGACGTAGAGGAATCT
>CALZQD010000161.1 GCA_945828175.1 uncultured Bacteroidales bacterium
GGCTTTCGCATTCATCGGCTCGGTCAAAGGCGCCAACTTATTTTCGCCCGACAACTATACCTTAGGATTCGTGCTCGCGTTCGACCCGAAGATCCGCGAGGACATTTCGGCCGGTTTCGACAATCTCGCCGGCATGGCTTCGATGTTCAACGCCCAGGCTTCGCGCGAAGGCGACCTGATGACCGTCAAGACCCAATATAACGGCATACCGCTGACGATCTACGCCCGAATTTACGAAGACTACCTCGTCGTCAGCAACGACTTAGCCCTAACCGAGAAAGCCAAGGGTTCGTCGCCCGTATCGGGTGAGGTCTACAGCTACGCCGACATCGACATGAGCAAAGGCACAATACCCCTGTCGCTCGCCGGCTGTCCGTTCGGCGTTAAAATCACCGGCAAGAGCGACCTCAGCCACGGCGAAGCCACAGTGACCCTCACCGGCGCCGAGGGCGGATTTATTGAAAACATCATCGAATTAGCGTCGAAATTCTGATGGACCGGCGCATAGCGACAATCACCCTCGTCAGCGTCATACCCGCAGTCTTCGAGACCTCTGAAGTGACAGCTTCAGAGGTCTGGCTGCGTCGGGTCGAACTGCGGCGCCCCGAGAGCTACCTCGTCGAGGCCGCCTCGGGCATGGGCAAATCGTCGCTCTGCAGTTTCATCTACGGCGCCCGCAGCGACTATCACGGCACCATCAGCCTCGACGGGCGCGACATACGCTCATATTCGGCCACGGAGCTCGCCGAACTGCGACGACGCCATCTCGCCATCGTGCCTCAGGACCTGCGCCTGTTCGCGGCGCTGACGGCCCTCGAGAACGTGATGGTAAAGAACCGCCTGACCGACCGCTACGACGAGGCGACGATACGCCGGATGTTCGAGCGTCTCGGCATAGCGACGCGCATCGACACGCCCGTCGGCCGTATGTCGCTCGGCCAGCAGCAGCGCGTCGCCGTCATCCGCGCGCTCTGCCAGCCCTTCGATTTCATAATGCTCGACGAGCCCGTCAGCCACCTCGACGCCGCCTCGAACGCCGCCGTCGCCGAGCTCATCGGCGAGACCGCGCGAGCCAACGACGCCTCGGTGATAATCACGTCGATAGGCAACCGCCTCGCCCTCGACACAGACAAAACGATAAGACTATGAAGCTCGTCGCCAAAATATTACGTCAGAACATCAGCATCGCCCAGTTTGCCGCCTACACCTTGGCGTCGCTCGTCGGGCTGGCGATAATCATGACGGCGGTGAAATTCTACTGCGACCTGACGACGGAGCCCGCGGCCGACGACGACACGGTCATCGGCGCCGACTATATCGTCATATCGCGGCGGGTGCCGATCTTAGCGGCGTTCAGCAACAGCAACGCGCCGGCCTTCAGCGAGGCCGACATCGCCGAGCTCAAGGCCCAGCCGTGGGTGCGCGGCGTCGGAGCGTTCACAAACGCCAACTTCGACATCTACGGCTCGGTCAGCCTCGGCGGACGCGGCCTCTCGACGGCACTCTTCTTCGAGAGCATCCCCGACCGCTATATCGACATCACGCCCGAGGGCTGGAGCTTCGACCCCGCCGACCCGACGGTGCCTGTCATAATCTCGAAAGACTACCTGGCGCTCTATAACTTCGGCTTCGCGGCCTCGCGCGGGCTGCCGCAGCTCAGCGAGGAGATGATTTCGCAGGTTCCATTAGCCATCACGCTGCGCGGCAACGGCCGGAGCGACAGTCTGCCGGGCCGCATCGTCGGCTTCTCGTCGCGCCTCAACACCGTCGCCGTGCCCGAGACCTTCATGACCTGGGCCAACAGCCGCTACGGCGACGGACGCACGTCGGACCCCTCGCGTCTCATCGTCGAAGTGACCGACCCGGCCGACCCGGCGATACACAAATATCTCGACAGCCACGACATCGAGGCCGCCGGCGACCGCGGGAGCGGGCGCACAGGGCGCATAGCCTCGGTGATCACCACCGTCGCGTCGGCCGTCGGCGCCGTCATCGCCTGCCTGGCGCTCATCATCGTCTCGCTGTCGATATTCCTGCTCGTCAGGAAAAACCGCCGGGCCATCAGCGACCTCATATTCTTAGGCTACACCGCCCGCGAAGTCTCGGCCTACTACAAACGGCTGATAATCACCATCAACGTCTGTGTCTTCGCAGCCGCCACCGCCATCATGCTCGCAGCATCGTGGCTCTGGCACGACACCCTCGCCGCCATCGGCCTCGGCGGTGGGTCGCCCCTGAGCGCCATCGTCATCGGCGCCGGGCTGACCGCCGTCATCACCCTCGTCAACACCATCACCATCGCGAGACTGACCGCCAAGCATTAAAACCAATATTAACGTGAGTTCGATATAAGAATTCGATAATTCAACAATAAAACAATCAGCCATTTAGTATGAGACTAAGTGGCTGATTTCCTTGGTATTTTCGCAAAAAATTCGCAAATTTATAGTGTCTAATTACAAGATTTACAAGAGTTTGCGCTATGATTATAAGAGACGGCAGCGCCCACCCCGGCGCTGCCGTTTTTGTTTTTGAAGGGGAGTGATAAGACTAATTGGTCTAATTAGTCTAATTGCCATCGCCAATTCACAAAAATTGTCAAAACTTATAAAAAAGCAAAAACAGCTCCGACAATCTGCTCAAAAAAACATTAAATTTGTAATTACTCCAAACAAGGCAACAATGATGACAGCTGACACACATACGACTTCACTGATATTACTCGTCTGCGCCATGATTATGTATCTTGGCGGCATACTGCTGACTTTCAGACCGCTGTTCCCGGCGGTGATACCCACATACTGCGGCATGTGGCTGCTGAAGCTCAGCGGTTTTGCAGCCATCAGCGGCTCGACGATGTTGTGGTGGGGGGTTGCGTCGGCCATCGTCGTCGGCCTGATATATCTGCTGCCGCGCGACATCTCATCCTCGCGCTGCGGACTCGGATACATCGCCGCGGGCACTCTCGCCGGAGCCGCCGTCGGCGCGATAGCGTCTACAATCACATCAATCATCGCGGGAGCCGTCGTCGGCGCTATGCTCGGCACCCTCGCCTACAGCCGCACGGCCGACGGACGCGAGCTCGCCACTGCCGGCAACCGTTTCGTCAACTACGCGATGGCAAAAGCCATGCCCGCCGTCATCAACTTCACGATGACAGCCATCGGAGCCTTGTATATCGCCTTAATACTCTAATCTACAATCAAGCGCATGTTAAAGAAAACCCTGACCCTGATAATAGCATCCGCCGCATCGCTCGGCATAGGCCTCGGCGCCACCAATCCGCGCGAAGCTCTCGGCAAACCCGACCTACAAGCCATCAAAGAAGCCGTCACCGACGAGAATTCGCCGCGCTACTATCAGCGTTTGCTCAACCAGTTTATGTCGAACGACACGGTGATGAGCGACGCCGACTACCAATATTTCTACTACGGCACCCTCTTTCAGGAAGACTATGACCCATACCGCCCGGCGCCGCGCCCCGACATGCTCGAGAAGCTCGCGCCGATATATGCCAAAAGCAAGCGCACGCGCTCTGAGCGCCAGATGATGCTCGACTATGCCATGGCAGCGCTTCAGGACAATCCCGTCAACCTCCGCCAGCTCGTCAACCGCGTCTATGTCTACGAGCAGAACGGCAAATACGACCTCGCCAAGATCTGGCAGCACAAGCTCAACCATCTGCTGCTGGTCATCGCGGCCTCGGGCGACGGCACGACAGCCGAAACGGCCTGGACGGTCGTATATCCCGGTCATGAATACGATTTCATCAACCTGCTCGGGCTGACGGCCTCGGGCCAGCGCTTCGAGCCGCCGTGCTACGACTACATCGAGGTCAAGCACGTCAAAGACAGCGACCCCGCCGGCTGCTACTTCAACATCAGCGACATGCTCGAGCAATACTTCATGAAACACCCCTCCGAGCTCGATGCTCAAGAATAATGCACAATGCACAATGCACAAAGCTCAATTAGGGTCTGATAAGGTCTGACCCGTCCGACTTGTCCGACAAGTCAGACTTTCCCCGAGCCGTCCACAACAGCGCTTCTCCGAAGCTTAGGGCATATTTGCCTCTCTTCCCCAGGCTTAGTCGAGCTACGCTCTCCTGCGCCAGGGGTTAGCCACAACCTCGCCACTCCGTGGCTCTGCCGCAGCCCGGGCCGCATAGCCATAACACTATCAAGCTGTCGAGCCGCATAGCGGCGATAGTTCAATAGGCCCGTACGAGGCGCGTTTTGCGCGCCGATGTGCGTGTAACAAAGGCAAAGAAAGTAACGGAGCCGCATCGCGGCGGCTCTTCTAAATCAAAGTAATCATTTTTGATTATCAGGCCGGAGGCCTGCAATTTTGTTAACCACGGGCGCTCGCGCCCGTGGAAGCCAAGCCAAAAAACCTTCAACGCCGGAGGTGTTGAACTTTCTCGTCAACAATGCCCGACCTTAATGACCCTTTTGGCCTCATTAACCGGTCTATCTCCGAAGCCTCGAAGAGGCGCGGTCATGATATAAGCTCGGCGCTCGGGAGCATCGGAGATGCGACCAAGCCCGGGGATTTGAAATACTCATCATTAGCTTCGGAGAAGCGATGTTGTGGTAAAGAATCTCCTCTTCAAAATTCAAAATTCACTGAACGTCAGCGGGAGTGTCGAGGCGACTGAGGGGAGGACGTAGATGTCGTCGGCGCCGACAAGGATGACCTCGACATCGTGGCCCGCAAGCTTCTCATATTCCTGTCTCTTATACACATCTGACGCTGCCGACGATATGCAG
>CALZQD010000162.1 GCA_945828175.1 uncultured Bacteroidales bacterium
GACGGGGAGCCAGTAAGACACCATGTAGCCGACGTTGGTTGCGATATAGTTCTGAATCAGAGGCATTACACCGCCGCCGACGACCATCATCATGAAGATGCCCGAAGCCTGAGCCGTGTATTTGCCGAGACCCTCGACAGCGAGGTTGAAGATGCCGCCCCACATAACAGAGGTGCAGAGGCCGCAGAGCACGAGCATCAGGGCGCTGACGGGAACCTGAGCCATGGCGAAGCCTTCTTCGACGCTGTATGCCGGCATCGAAACGCGGAGCGACGACGGCAGAACGATGGCGAGCACGATGAGGAAGATAGCTGCCGTAGAGGTGGCGATGAGCTGGGTGCGGCTCGATACCTTGCCCGAGATGACCTCGATACCTACATAGAAGAAGATGCCGACGACGCCCAGCACAGTGTGGCGGAAGCTCCAGGGGCTGTGGGTATAAGCCACTTTCTTGGCGCCTTTTTTCTGCAGGTGGGGTTCGGGGATGTTGACGCAGGCGATTACGATGAACGCCAGCACGAAGACACCCATGGCGATGAACATCAGGGGCGATACGTCGCTCATGGCCGTAGCCGGAGTGACTGTGCCGATAAGCATGCCGACGAAGAGCGGGGTCAGCGTGCCGGCCAGTGAGTTGCATGAGCCGCCGGCCTGGATGAGCTGGTTGCCGCGGTTGCCGCCGCCGCCGAGGAGGTTGAGCATCGGGTTGACGACCGTGTTGAGCATGCAGACACAGAAGCCGCTGATGAAAGCGCCTAAAAGATAGATGATGAAGTCGAGCATCACTTCGCCGCCTGCGACGCTGAAGACAGCGGCATCAGCGCCGACAATGCTTGAGAGATACTGCAGGACGATGCCGACAAAACCGATGGCCATCGACAGGAGGGCTGTCTTTTTGTAGCCGATTCTTACGAGGAGGTTGCCGGCGGGAATACCCATGATGAGATAGGCGAAGAAGTTCATGAAGTTGCCCATCATGCCGGCCCATTCATAGTGGTTCTTCCAGATGGTGCCCAGCGGGGCGGCGAGGTTAGTCACGAATGAAATCATCGCGAACAGGAAAAACATCGTGACGATGGCCACGATATTTCCATTGGTCTTTGCTTGTTTTTCCATTGGTAGTGGAGTGTGGTAAGTGGTTTTGGTTATTATTGTTTTGGTTTTTAATCAGGTGTTGTTAATCGCACTTGCTGCAAAGATAATAATAATTTTGTTTCACAGCGCAATGCGCCGCGACTAATTACTGTCTTTCGCCGAAAATCGCCGTGCCGATGCGTATCATCGTCGAGCCCTCGGCGATAGCCAGCTCATAATCGTCGCTCATGCCCATCGACAGCGTGTCGAAGCCCGTGAGGTCGGGCGCCGCCTCGAGAATCCTGCGGCGCGTCGCCGCCGTCAGCGCGAAATCGGCTGCCACGCGGCTGCGGTCGTCGGTGTTCGTCGCCATGCTCATAAGGCCGCAGATGTGCGTCGCCTTGAGGCTGCGGTAGCCGCCCGCGGCAAACCATGCCACAAGCTCGTCGGGCGTGAAGCCGAATTTCGTCTCCTCAGCCGCGACGTGCAGCTGCATCAGCACCCGCGTCACCACGCCCGCCCGCTCCGACAGCGAGTCGATAAGCTCAAGCAGGCGCGTCGAGTCGACGCTCTCGATCAGCGAGCACTTGCCGATGAGATGCTTCACCTTGTTGGTCTGCAGATGGCCGATGAAATGCCAGCGTATGTCGTCGGGGAGCACCTCGACCTTCTCGCAAAGCTCCGCGACACGGCTCTCGCCGAAGATGCGCTGCCCCGCGTCGTAGGCCTCGCGTATGGCCTCGGCCGGGTGAAACTTAGAGACGGCCACAAGCTCGACGCCCGCAGGGAGCGCTGAGTGCAGCCGTCTTATTGTGTCGCCTGTCCGGCTCATTCCGCTTTCGGGGCGTTGTCGCCGAGCTTGACCTTATAGACGTCGATGAGAGGCGTCTCGTTGATGCCGACGATTTCGAAGTCGGCCATCGTGCCCTTCATGCCTTCGAGGAATGTGTCGAGAGCGTTCTTGAAATCCTTGGCCTGGACGAGAATCTGCGATGTCGCGCGCTTCTCGACGCCCGAGCGCTCGTCGATAGTGATGAACGCAACCTTGACGAGATACCATTTGTCGCCCTCCTCGTTCCAGAAGATTTCAGCGATCTTCGTGCGTTTCACCGCCGAGACCGAAAACTCGCCCGAGATATAGGGAGTCTGTTCATCTATGATGCGGGCCTCAGCCTCTGTAAACGACAGAGCGTCGACCAGATAGGGTTCAGTAACCTTTTTCACTGCGCCATTTTCCTGAAGCTTGTCATAGCGCACTTTACATTCAAACCAATTTGCCATTGTTCTTTTCAAATAATATTTATAGAGCAAAGTTAACGAAAAAACTCCAACCCCGACGTGAAAAAGATATTAAAAATCACCCCGCTTACAAGGCGCCGACCCTGTGGGGCAAGAAATCATGGCGTTAGTTTGAGCCAGTCGAATCACTCGGCTTGAGGAGCTCGGGATGGTCGAACACATAATACACATTGAAAACAAATGTATACTCGTTTACTACGTCTTTGATTTGAATAGGAAGCATCAAACGGATTTCTCCTGCTTCTATACCATTATATTTCTGAGGAAGCATGGGTTCGGTTATCCAACTGCCTTCTAACGCTTTAATATCTGTGGCATAATTAAATGCCCCATTATCTTTATAATATAAATTTGCGGCAGGAAAAGCAAAGTCTTCGAGCTTTGCATTGCTTAGTATAGTGGTTGCAGGTTGTGATTGCTCAGGCTGTGTATATTTGGTGCCTGTATGCTTTATCTTTGATGTCGTTCCGTCAAGTCCGACAAATGAAGCTTCATCCCATATAACTTTCAATGAATGAGAAGACACATTTTTTAATACAAAATTAAATTGTTCTTGATCTCCAAAAATTACAACATTAATGAGGCTGTCTCTGAAACTATATTTTTCTACTCCATTAGCGGTAATGGTTTCCATTTTACCATAACGAATATCTGAATTTTCAGGCTTTTCAACTTTGATTAATGCCGTTTGGTATCTTCCTTCATACGCATCTTCAAAAGCCATCCAAGGCATGTTACAGAAGACATTTTTGACTTCGCCTGTGCGTTGATTTCTTGTCTTATAACATAATGCGCCTGCATAAAGCTGAGTATCAAAATGAATATCAACTATTTTGTATTTATCCTTTGCCAAATCATCGGTAATAAATGTACCGACTTTAGATTCCTTTAATTCACGATATGGTTTCGTAAAATAAATAGGCATATGCCCAATTAACGGTCTCTGCGATAGATCGCCCCAAACGTTTTTCCTTATAGACACTTCTTCATAGCCTTTGAATTTTTCCTTGAATTTATACTTTTGCCCACCATATGTCGGTACCGCCTCTATTGTTATTTCTCTGTTCGGTTCATTATCTATCACAACATCTTTGACCTTTACCTTTACAATCGTGTAAGGAACTGTAGCTAAATCTTTCGAGTATTTAAAACCAGAATTATCCCATGTTTCCAAACTTCCGCAAGCTGGACGAAATAAAAATTCTTTGCCCACGTATTGTTGATAGCCTTCTGGCGAATCTTGTTTCTTTATGCC
This sequence comes from uncultured Bacteroidales bacterium, assembly GCA_945828175.1. GTDB lineage: Bacteria > Bacteroidota > Bacteroidia > Bacteroidales > Muribaculaceae > CAG-873. The sequence continues at coordinate 3,629 of CALZQD010000162.1, forward strand.
AAATGCAGAATTGGTTTCAAATGCAAATATAGTCAGGTTTATAAACAATATACCAAAAAACAAGAAGGCCCTTTTCATAATCTTTGATTGTTTTTAGCGTTGGATATGATATCGTCGGTTATTTAGATGCAGCTTGATTAAAAATGCAATTCAGTTTTAACATGGTTTATGACACTGTTTCTTAGCATTACGCTTTGGCGCAAATTTAATCAAAACTTTCCTAACGAGCAACAAGTATGAGGATACGTGCCTCAAAGATACAGACAAATGTAAAGTGTTTGTCCTTGCTCCAAACTTTAGTGACACTTCAAAGCTTGTTACCTGTGCCTTTATTTATCCTTGTACCGACATTCTTTTCATCGCTCGGGGGCGGTCGCCAATAACATCCGCCCTTATCGACCTTAATGACTTTAATGACCTTATGCTTTCCTCAATTGCAAAAATTTTTGTTTCAGCCCCGAGCTTCAGCGAGGTTTTATGACTATTGCCTTCATCAGCCTAAACTATTAAAGTGCGTCCTCGAGCTCGAGGGCGTGTGGAGCAATGACTTAGCCATCGCAACCAACGCCTTGTCAACCAATGGCTGAAGCCATTGATCTATACCGCCTTACGCGGCTGTGCCATGGCACAGCCCTACCACCATCGCGGTGACAATCTATTTGACTAATTAGACTAATTTGACCAACGTCATCCTCGAAGCCTCGAAGAGGCGAGGTTGTGACATAACCTCAGGCGCGGGAGGCTCGCAGAGCCGACCAAGCCTGGGGAACGTCAACCGATATAGTTGACTAAACCTCGGAGAGGTGCTGTCGTGGTTATAAGTCAGCGTCTTGCAGACGCTCACCTCCTTAATGCCCTCTAACCGCGCAGGCCGGAGCTTGCAGCTCCTCGGCCTACGCGGCCACCAGTAACATCATCGCCTTGCAGGCGATAACCGATTCTCCATTGCCAGATTATAGCTGATCTCTCCGATAATTCTGCTAATTCCGATAACTCTGAGTTAAAGCAAAAATATTTGTCTCAACTCCGAGTTTCAGCGAGGTTGTCAAACCACATCAGCCCTGTCTCTTATACACAAATGACGCTGCCGACCAAATCAAGAGTGA
>CALZQD010000163.1 GCA_945828175.1 uncultured Bacteroidales bacterium
TACACACTGCATATCGTCGGCAGCGTCAGATGTGTATAAGAGACAGCAATATCCCCGGCTTCCGCAAGGGTCATGTCAACATCGACCAGCTCCGTCGCCGCTTCGGCAAAGATGTCATGAGTGACGTCATCAACGAGACAGTCTATCATGCAGTCATCGACTATATAAAGGAAAACAAAATCAACATTCTCGGCCAGCCCCTGCCCGAACAGGTCGTCGCCGTCAACATGGACCAGAAAGACTACACCTTCGCTTATGAAGTAGGTCTCGCTCCCGAACTCAATATCGAGGTCGGCAAAAACATCACTCTCCCCTACTACACCATCGACATCACCGACAAGATGCTCGAGGATCAGGACAAGAGCCTGCGTGAACGCTTCGGCGCTCAAGTTCCCGGCGAGGAAGTCGACAACAAGGCTCTCGTCAAGGGTACCATCATGGAACTCAACGCCGAAGGCACAGTGAAAGAGACCGAAGACGCCATCCAAGTAATCAACGGCATCGTTGCTCCCTTCTACTTCAAGAGCAAAGACGAGGAGCAGAAATTCATCGGCAAAAAGCTCAACGACAAGGTTGTCTTCAACCCCTACAACTCTTGCGAGGGCAACGCCGCCGAGCTGTCGTCGATGCTCAACATCGACCAGGACAAGGCCGCCGAGGTCAAGGGTGACTTCGAGATGACAATCACCGAAATCATCGTCGTCAAACCCGCCGAACACAACCAGGAATTCTTCGACAACGTCTTCGGCCGCGACAAAGTCCACAACGACGAAGAATATAACGCAGCCCTCAAGGAAATGATCTCGAACTCATTCCGCGGCACTACCGACTACTACTTCAACACCATCACCCGCGACTACTTCGTCGACAAATACGGTGCCGACATGAAGCTTCCCGAAGACTTCCTCATCAAATGGCTCACCTACACCAACCCCGAGGCAGCCAAAGACGCCGACATGAAGAAAGAATATGCCGAGATGCTTCCCTCGCTCAAATGGCAGATCATCAGCGACCGCATCGCCGAGCTGCTCAAAGTCAGCATCGACAATGACGACGTTCTTGCCCGCGCCAAGTTCATCGCCCGCCAGCAGTTCAACCAGTATGGCATCTACAACATCGACGAGGAGACCGTCACCGACACAGCCAAGCGCATCCTCGCCGACAAGAACTACAGCCGCCGCATCGCCGAAGAGGTTCACGAACTCAAGCTCTTCGCCGTCATCCGCGAGGCTGTCACAATCGACCTCAAGACCGTCAGCTTCGAGGAATTCTCAAAGATGATCAACCCCGCCGCTGCCGCTGAATAATCAGCCCCGGCTACGATAAATCACCATACTGCCGGAGACGCTCTTAATATGAAAAAGAGCGTCTCCGGCGCTTTTCCGTCCCTGCCGACAATGTCATTTTCACATTTTTCATAAAAATTTGCGGGAAAGTATTTTGCGCAACCAACATTTTTTATTAATTTTGGATAAATATCGACAAGTAAACAATCTACATTATAATATGAACAATAACGATTTCCGCAATTTCGCCGTAAAACACTGCAACCTCAACGGACTCGCCCTCGACCAGTATATGTCGGCCGTCAGCGCTTCGTCGGCAGGCTACATCAACCCGTCAATCATCGAAGAGCGCCAGCTCAACATCGCCCAGATGGACGTTTTCTCGCGCCTGATGATGGACCGCATCATATTCCTCGGCACAGAGGTAAACGACTACACCGCCAACGTCATCCAGGCCCAGCTGCTCTATCTCGACACATCTGACCCCGGCAAGGACGTCTCGATCTATATCAACTCTCCCGGCGGTTCTGTCTACGCAGGCCTCGGCATCTACGACACAATGCAGTATATCTCGAGCGACGTCGCCACAATCTGCACAGGTATCGCCGCTTCGATGGCCGCAGTGCTTCTCGTCGCCGGCGAGAAAGGCAAGCGCTTCGCCCTCCGTCACAGCCGCGTCATGATCCACCAGCCCATGGGCGGCGCCCAGGGTCAGGCATCAGACATCGAAATCACAGCCCGCGAGATCAAAAAACTCAAACACGAACTCTACACCATCATCTCCGACCACTCGGGTCAGCCCTTCGAAAAAGTAGAGCGCGACTCAGACCGCGACTACTGGATGACCGCCGAGGAAGCCAAGGAATACGGCATGATCGACCAAGTGCTCGTCAAAGCCCAGAAAATCGAGAAATAAGCGATGGCCAAGAAAGAAATAACCTGCAGCTACTGCGGCCGTCCGGGCGAACTGTGCGACACTCTCGTGCCCTCGTCCGACGGCAAATCATATATCTGCTCAGACTGCATCTCGACTATCAACGACATGTTGCAGACCTACAAGGGAGGCCAAGCGACAAAGCCCGGTAAGAAAATCAAGGACGACCTGCAGAAGGTGCCGAAGCCGGCCGAAATCAAGGCATTCCTCGACCAATATATCATCGGTCAGGACGACGCCAAGAAATACCTTTCGGTTGCCGTCTACAACCACTATAAGCGTCTCAACCAGTCGAGCGACGACGTCGACATCGAGAAGAGCAACATCATCCTCGTCGGCCCGACGGGCACGGGCAAAACCCTCCTCGCCCGCACTATCGCCCGAATGCTCGACGTGCCATTCACCATCGTCGACGCCACCGTCCTCACTCAGGCCGGCTATGTCGGCGAAGACATCGAGAGCCTGCTCACCCGCTTGCTCCAGGCAGCCGACTACGACGTCGAGAAAGCCGAGCGCGGCATCGTCTTCATCGACGAAATCGACAAGATCGCCCGCAAAGGCGACAACCCCTCGATCACCCGCGACGTCAGCGGCGAGGGCGTCCAGCAGGGTCTGCTCAAGCTCCTCGAAGGCTCGATTGTCAACGTGCCCCCGCAAGGCGGCCGCAAGCATCCCGAGCAGCGCATGATTCCCGTCGACACGAAGAACATCCTCTTCATGTGCGGCGGTGCATTCGACGGCATCGAGCAGAAAATCGCTCAGCGCATGAACACCCACGTCGTCGGCTTCTCGACCGACTCGACCCGCAACCGCGTCGACAAGGACGATATGCTGCGCTACGTCGCCCCGCAGGACCTCAAGTCGTTCGGACTCATACCCGAGATTATCGGCCGTCTGCCGATTCTCACCCACCTCAATCCGCTCGACCGCAACGCCCTACGCCGTGTGCTGACTGAGCCGAAGAACGCCATCACGCGCCAGTATGAGAAACTGTTTGCCATGGACGGCGTCAAGCTGACATTCGAAGGCGAAGCCCTCGACTTCATCGTCGACAAGGCCATCGAATACAAGCTCGGCGCCCGTGGCCTCCGTTCTATCGTCGAAGCCATCATGATCGACGCCATGTATGACATCCCCTCACAGAATATAAAAGAGTTTGCCGTCACCCGCAAATATGCCGAAGACAAACTCGCCAAAGCACATTTTGAAGCAAACGCCGTCTGACCTTAATAGACTTTAATACCTGATATTCGATGACAAACCGTCCTCCGCTCCTCAAAGCTCTGAAGCAATACTTTGGCTTCGATAATTTCAAAGGCAACCAGGAAGCCATTATCACCAACTTGCTCGACGGCCACGACACCTTTGTCCTGATGCCGACGGGCGGAGGCAAGTCATTGTGTTACCAGCTCCCGGCGCTGATCTGCAAGGGAACAGCCATAGTCATCTCCCCCCTCATCGCCCTGATGAAAAATCAGGTCGACGCTATGCGCAACTACAGCGAAGACGACAGCATAGCCCATTTTCTCAACTCATCGCTGACAAAAAACGCCATTGACCAGGTGAAAGCCGATGTCTGCGACGGCAAGACAAAACTGCTCTATGTCGCGCCCGAATCTCTCACCAAAGAGGAAAACATCGAATTCCTCAAAACCGTCGACATATCGTTCTACGCCATCGACGAAGCCCATTGCATCTCTGAGTGGGGTCATGATTTCAGACCCGAATATCGCCGCATACGCCCTATCATAAACGAGCTGGGCGTCAAACCGGTGATTGCGCTCACCGCGACTGCCACGCCAAAAGTGCAGCACGACATTCAGAAAAACCTCGGCATGACCAACATCGCTGTCTTCAAATCATCGTTCAACCGCCCCAACCTGTATTATGAAGTAAGGCCCAAGACCAAGAACATCGACCGCGAGATCATCAAGTTCATCAAACAGCAGAGCGGCAAATCAGGCATTGTCTACTGCCTCAGTCGCAAGAAAGTCGAGGAGCTCGCCGAGCTGCTCACCGTCAACAACATCAAGGCCCTGCCCTACCACGCCGGCCTCGACGGCGCCACCCGCTCTGAAAACCAGGACGCCTTCCTGCTTGAGAAGGTCGACGTCATCGTCGCCACAATCGCCTTCGGCATGGGCATCGACAAGCCCGACGTCAGATTTGTCATCCACTACGACATCTCGAAGTCGCTCGAAGGCTACTATCAGGAGACCGGCCGAGCCGGACGCGACGGCGGCGAAGGCTACTGCCTGACATTCTACTCCCACAAAGACCTCCAGAAGATGGAAAAGTTCATGCAGGGCAAGCCCGTGTCAGAACAGGAGATAGGCCGCCAGCTGCTCATCGAGACAGCCTCATACGCCGAGTCGTCGGTCTGCCGCCGCAAGACCCTGCTCCACTACTTCGGCGAGGTCTACGACAAAGATAACTGCGGCAACCTGTCTCTTATACACATCTCCGAGCCCACGAGACGTAGAGGAATCT
>CALZQD010000164.1 GCA_945828175.1 uncultured Bacteroidales bacterium
ATTCCTCTACGTCTCGTGGGCTCGGAGATGTGTATAAGAGACAGGCCTTTGGCAGTCTGGAGGGCGGGCATGAACTCAGAGATGGCGGGTGTAAGTGTCGAGCCGACGCTGACGATGCGGTCGCCGGGCAGGAGACCGGCTTTCTCGGCCGGCTCGCCGTTGACGGTCTTGGCGACGACGACGGGGATGCGCGCAGTCATCGCGACGTAATCACTACCCTTTGTTACAATGGTCTTCAGCAAATCGTCTGTGACGGTGATGGCGACAGTGTCCTGCTTATTTCGGAGCACTTCGACGACAGCACCCGGCTGTATCATATCCCAATATACGCTATAGTCTTTGGTGTCAAGCTGACGACCGTTGAGCGACAGCAGAATATCGCCGTCGCGGAAGCCTGCGTCGTGCATCTCGGAGCTGAAATCCATACCCTCGGTTATAGCTCTGAAAGGCAGCACGCGGTCGCCCCAGTGGAAGGCGATGCCGGCATAGATGATGATGGCGAGGATGAAGTTGAAGAGCACGCCGGCGACCATGACGAGCAGGCGCTTGTAGGCGGCCTTCGACCTGAACTCCCAGGGCTGCGGCTCCGACTCGAGGTCTTTGCTGCTCTTGGTCTCGTCGACCATGCCGGCGATGTCGCAGTAGCCGCCGAGAGGCAGCCAGCCGAGGCCGTAGACGGTGTCGCGCCAGGTGGGCTTGCCGTCGGCGCGCGGCTTGCGGGGCTTGCCGACCTTGAAGGTGAGCCACGATGTCTCGCTGCCGTTCTTATCGTAGGCTATGACCTTGACGACGCCCTCGAGGGGGTAATATTTCAGGAGCGAGAAGCCGGGGTTGAAAAAGAGGTAGAAGCGGTTGACTCTGATGCCGAAAATGCGGGCAAAGATATAGTGGCCGAACTCGTGGACGGTGACGAGTATCACGAGGGCCACGACGAGTTGCAGAGCTTTAATCCAGAATGATTCCATTAATTAATTTATCAGTTGTTTTGCGTTTTTAGTCCTTGTTAATCAGAGACTCGGCGTAGGCGCGTGTCTCGCTGTTGGTTGTCACATAGTCGTCGAACGACGGCTCGGCGATGAAGGGGATATGGCCGAGGGCTTTCTCGATGAGGCCGTAGATGTCGTAGAAGCCGATGCGGTCGCGCAGATAGGCTGCGACGGCGATTTCGTTGGCGGCGTTGATGACGCAGGCCGTATTGCCGCCGCGGTCGAGGGCGACATGAGCCAGCGTCAGGCAGGGGAAGCGGTCGGGGTCGGGAGCCTCGAAGGTGAGCGAGGCGATGCGGTCGAGCGTCAGGGGCTGCTCGACGCCGGGAAGCCTCTTGGTCTCGCCGAGGGCGTAGGCGATGGGCAGTTTCATGTCGGGACGGCCGAGCTGAGCCTTGATGGCACCGTCGCTGAACTCGACCATCGAGTGGACGATAGACTGCGGATGGACGACGGCCTCGATTGCCGAGGGGTCGACGCCGAAGAGCCAGCGGGCTTCGATGATTTCGAAGGCCTTGTTCATCATCGTGGCCGAGTCGATGGTGATTTTGGCGCCCATCGACCAGTTGGGGTGCTTGAGGGCGTCGCAGGCGCGGGCGGCGGCGATGCGCTCGCGGGGCCACTGACGGAAGGGGCCGCCCGAGGCGGTGATGATGAGACGGCGCACGCTCGCGGGGTCTTCGCCCGCGAGACACTGGTAGATGGCCGAGTGCTCTGAGTCGACGGGATAGACGAGCGAGCGCGACTCGTCGAGGAGGCGATTGATATATTCGCCGGCGACAACGAGGGTCTCTTTGTTGGCGAGGGCGATGTCTTTGCCGGCGCGGATGGCGCTGACCGTCGGGGCGAGGCCGCTGTAGCCGACGGTGGCCGTGACGACCATGTCGACATCGTCGCGGGTCATGGCGGCCGCGAGTGCCTCGGGGCCGGCGGCCGTCTCGAAGCCGAGAGGTGCTAGAGCCTCAAGAAGCTGCCGTTAGAGCGAGCTGTCGGCGATTATTGCGAGGGCCGGGCGATGGATGCGGCACAGCTCGATGAGCCGGTCGACGCGGGTGCCTGCGGCCAGAACCGTCGCCCGGTAGAGGTCGGGGCGGTCGGCGATAATCTCGAGTGTCTGTGTGCCTATCGAGCCTGTCGCTCCGATAACGGCTATTTTTTTGCGATTGTCCACTTCGCTTGCAGATTCGTTGGTTAAGGATTAGAATATCTAAAAACCGATATAGTCTTCGGGGGCGAGCACCATGCCGCCGTGCCATAGCTCGAAGCTCATGACCTCGCCGGGGGCCGTGTGGCCGATGCGCTGACCTGCGACGACCTTTTCGCCGGGTTTGACGCAGACGTCGTCGAGACCGTTGTATATCGATAGAAAGTCATTGGGATGCTGGATGATGACGACAGAGCCGTGGCGGTCGCCCGAGTTGACGACGCTGACGACCGAGCCACGGTAGATGGCCGAGACGGGGAGGGTCGACTTCGACGAGACGCGCGCAATGGTGGCGTCAGACTCGACTTCGGGCTGAACGCCAGAGGCGACGGGGCTGTAGAAGACCATGGCCTCGGCGGCAATCGGGGCAAGCACCGAGAGGTTGAAGCGCTCAGCCTCCTCAAACTGGCGCACGAAAATGCGCTCGGCTTCGGAGGTGCCTATGATCGTGTCCTCGACGTTGCCGGGAGCCGAGAGCTCGCGGCGCGCCTGCTCGGGGTCGATCTCGCCGAGCATGACCGAGCGGATGTTGGCGACATAGGCGTCGTTGGCTCTGACGCGCTGGGTGAGCGAGTCGAGGCGCAGGGCCATCGAGACATAATTCGAGCGCAGGTCGCCCTTGAGCTGGCCGGGGAGGAAGCCGCGCACGGGCGTGTAGAAGAGTATGACGAAGAAGAGGGCGGCCACCGACGCCAACACGAGGGCCGTGAAGAGAATCACACGGATGCGCGTAAACCTGATGGTCCACACGCGGTTAAAGGTGTTCTCGCTGATGAAATCGAGGCGGTAGCGGCGCGGATTCGAGTAGTCGATCCGCGACAAAAAGGCGCGCGGCGAGCGACGCCGGCGCATATCTTTCTGACGCTGTGTCTTTTCTTCTGATTTCATCATCACAAAATTAGTAAATCGTCATTTAACTGCCAAAAATATTAACTTTTGACAACCATTATATGAACAAACCTAAAATTGACGTGTTATCATTTCATAAAGCGCCCCAAAAGAGAGACTGCTAAAGAATAGTTTCAGCTTTATGAAGAAAGAAAATAAAAACAAGAAATAATTACGTCTAAAAAAAACTACAGAAATGAAAAAGAATGTGCTTTGGGCTTTCGCTGCATGCAGCGCAATGCTTTTACCGGGAATCAACGCTAATGCACAGGACGAGGTGGTCGTTACAGAAGAAGTAGTGACAGTCACCGAAGTGCCTTGCAAAACCCATTACTATTCATCGAATCGCGACAACTGGTTCATTCAGTTCGGCGCAGGTATCAACGGTACGTTCGCTGAGAACTACAGCTCGACTGTCAAAGATCCCCACCACCAGATGAGCGTAGCCTATAACTTCGGCTTCGGCAAATGGATTTCTCCTTATCTGGGCTGGCGCGTGTCGTTACTGGGCGGCCCGATCCACTGGAATCAGTGCAACTTCCGCAAAGCCAAATATGTGAACGCCAACGTTGACTTCATGTGGGATATGTTAAACTCGTTCCACGGCGTCAACACCCGCAGAGTCTTCTCTATGGTGCCTTTCGTAGGCCTTGGCGGCACTTTCATGTGGGACTTCAACCACACGACTGACATCATCGGCCACGACGGCAAGCCCAGATCAAATTCTTGGACACTCCCCGTATCTGCCGGTATCCAGTTCCGCTTCCGTCTGAGCAGACACGTCGACTTCTTCGCTGAAGGCCGCGCACAGTTCTACGGCGACAACTGGAACAATACAGCCGAAGGTTATCCCGTCGACATCAACCTCACCGCTATCGGCGGCTTCTCGATCAACATCGGCGGCTGCGACTTCAAGAGCTACAACCCCTGCGACTATGTTGGCTATATCAACAACCTCAACGGTCAGGTCAACGACCTCCGCGCAGCCCTCGCTGCCAGCGCAGCAGCTCTCGCAGCAGCTGAAGCTCAGCTCCCCTGCCCCGAAGTCACAGAGCCTGTTACTGTAACCGAAGTAGGCCCGCTGATGGCAACCGTACGCTTCTCACTCAACTCGGCCCGCATCCGTGACGACGAAATGGTCAACGTCTACAACGTCGCCCGGTATCTGAAACAGAACCCCGACCAGAGCATCGTCATCGCCGGCTATGCCGACAAGGACACCGGCACCAGCGAATATAACATGGGTCTGTCGAAACGCCGCGCCGAAGCCGTCAAGAAAGCACTCGTCGACAAATACGGCATCTCACCCGACCGCCTCACCATCCGGGCCGAAGGCAGCAGTGTACAGCCCTACGACGTCAACAACTGGAACCGTATCGTAATCTTCTCGAACGGCGCTGAATAAAGCATTAAACCTCTTTCTTTCAAACCATAACTATTGAGCGAGAGAGCCGCGACCCGACCGGGCCGCGGCTCTTTGCATTGTATTGCGGGGAGGATTATTTCATACAAAAAGTCACGATTAAGAGAGTTCGAAGGTACAAATTTTTGCGATTATAACGGCGAAAATGACAAAAGACTGAGTCTGTCTCTTATACACATCTGACGCTGCCGACGATATGCAGTGTG
>CALZQD010000165.1 GCA_945828175.1 uncultured Bacteroidales bacterium
AGACTGGCCAGCAGGCCGGCAACGAACGCGGAGGCTCGCAGCGCAACGGCGCCCAAGGTAACCGCCGCGACAAAAACGCCGCTCCCAAAGAGAAAAAGCCAAAGAACGAACGCCGCCAGCCGCAGCACACCGAGGTCAGCGACGAAGACGTCTCGAAGCAGATCAAAGAAACCCTCGCCCGCCTCACCAGCAAAGACAAGGCCCTCAAGCGCGGCGCAAAATGGCGTAAGGAAAAACGCGAGGCCAACGCATCGCGTGAGCGCGAGGCCATGCAGGCTGAAATGGCCGAGAGCAAGATTCTCAAACTCACCGAGTTTGTGACCGTCAACGACCTCGCCATAATGATGGACGTTCCCATCAACAACGTCATCGCCACGTGTATGAACCTCGGCGTCATGGTGTCTATCAACCAGCGTCTCGACGCCGAGACCATCAACATCGTCGCCGACGAGTTCGGCTTCGAGACCGAATACATCTCGGCCGAAGTAGCCGACGCCATCCACCAGGAGGAAGACAACGAGGAAGACCTCGTCGCCCGTCCGCCTATCGTCACCGTCATGGGCCACGTCGACCACGGCAAGACATCGCTGCTCGACTACATCCGCCACGCCAACGTCATCGCAGGCGAGGCCGGCGGCATCACACAGCACATCGGCTCTTACAGCGTGACCCTCGCCGACGGCCGCCACATCACCTTCCTCGACACCCCCGGCCACGAGGCCTTCACCGCCATGCGTGCCCGCGGCGCCAAGATTACTGATATCTGTATCATCATCGTCGCCGCCGACGACAGCGTCATGCCCCAGACAGTCGAGGCCATCAACCACGCGTCGGCTGCAGGCGTGCCTATCGTCTTCGCCATCAACAAGATTGATAAGCCTCACGCCAACCCCGAGAAGATTAAGGAAGAACTCGCCGCCATGAACTACCTCGTCGAGGAATGGGGCGGCAAATACCAGTCGCAGGACATCTCGGCCAAGAAAGGCATCGGCGTCGAAGAGCTCATGGAGAAAGTCCTCCTCGAGGCCGAAATGCTCGAGCTCCGCGCCAACCCCAACCGCAAGGCAACCGGCGCCATCATCGAGTCGACCCTCGACAAAGGCCGCGGCTATGTAGCCAACGTCCTCGTCCAGAACGGCACCCTCCGCGTCGGCGACATCGTCCTCGCAGGCAACCACTACGGCAAGGTCAAGGCCATGTTCAACGAGCGCAACCAGCGCATCAAGGAGGCAGGTCCCGCCACCCCGGCCCTCATCCTCGGCCTCAACGGCGCTCCCACTGCCGGCGACACATTCAACGTCATGGATACCGAGCAGGAAGCCCGCGAAATCGCCAACAAGCGCCAGCAGCTCCAGCGCGAGCAGGGTCTGCGCACAACCAAGATCCTCACCCTCGAGGATATCGGCCGCCGCCGTGCCATCGGCAACTTCCAGGAGCTCAACATCATCGTCAAGGGCGACGTCGACGGCTCTATCGAGGCTCTGTCCGACTCGCTCATCAAGCTCTCGACCGACGAAATCCAGGTCAACGTCCTCCACAAGGCCGTCGGCGAGATTTCAGAGAGCGACGTAACCCTCGCCGCCGCATCCGACGCCATCATCATCGGCTTTCAGGTGCGTCCCTCGTTGGCAGCGCGCCGCGCCGCCGAGCGCGATGGCGTTGAGATTCGCCTCTACTCAGTCATCTACCAGGCCATCGAGGAAGTCAAAGACGCTATGTCGGGTATGCTCGCGCCTGAGATGAAAGAAGAAATCACCGGCACAGCCGAAGTGCTCGAGACATTCCACATCTCGAAAGTCGGCACCATCGCCGGCGCCATCGTCCGCGAAGGCAAGATCAAACGCTCCAACAAAGTGCGCCTCATCCGCGACGGCATCGTCCGCTACACCGGCGACCTCGGCTCGCTCAAGCGCTTCAAAGACGACGTCAAGGAAGTCACTTCGGGCTACGACTGCGGCCTCTCTATCGCAGGCTACAACGACATCAAGGTCGGCGACCTTGTCGAAGGCTTCGAGGAAGTGGCCATCAACCGCTCGCTCTGATGCACCGCATACATATCAATATCGGTTCTAACCAAGGCGACCGCCTGACTCTCATCGAGTCGGCGGTCGCCTTGATTTCATGCCGATGGCCCGACGCGTGCCTCAGACGCTCAGACTTCTACGACAGCGAGCCCTGGGGATTCGAGTCAGCTAACCGCTTCCTCAACCTCGGCCTCTTGCTCGAGACCGACGGCGACGTCGCCCCCCGCGACATTCTGCACAGCCTTCAGGCAATCGAGCGCGCCATCGCCCCCGAGCCACACCGCGACAACCTCGGCAACTACATCGACCGCCGCATCGACATCGACCTCATTGCCGTCGACAGCCTCGTCGTCGACACCCCCGAGCTTACGCTGCCCCACCCGCGCATGCGCTCGCGCGACTTCGTCATGAAGCCACTCTGCAGCCTCGACCCCGCCTGGGTCGACCCCATAACCGGCCTTACAGCCCGCGATATAGTCAGAAAAGAGTTCTGACAATCTCGAGTGACGTCAGGCCCGTCAGCGGCGTGTGATGTATCGTGTAATATTCCAATAGCCCGTCGAGCAGCTCATTGCGCTGGTCGCGGCTGAGCTTAACGCGCCCGATGTTGCGCACGTTCAGGCGGTCGAGCAGCATCAGCCCGCGACTGCGGTCGGCGTCGATATAGCGGCGCCCGTCAGCCGGAGGCACAAGGCGCCAGCGACCCTCGCGCATATCAAAGCAGGCCCCCTCGCTCCACGTCGACATATCAGGCTCGAAACCCAGTATGCCCGTCAGACGGTAGATCATAAACAGATGCAGATTCGCCAGCGCCGCAGGCCCCACAGAGCGCAGCAGCGACGCCGCCTCGAAGACCAGCGCCGACACCGCCACATCAGCCTGGCAGTTGCGCAGCACACGCTCGAAGAAATCAGCCATAAACAGAGCCACGATCGTGCGCGCCCCATCCATCTCCGCTGCCACGCCGAGCGGCCTCACATCGCGCAGCGTCACCATCTCGTGACCCGGCTTCGCATCGATCACCGCCTCAAAAGTCGACATAGGCATCATCAGCGCCCTGCGGCGACGGGCCTCGCGACCCGCTCCCGCCGACACAGTCACCGTAATAAATCCCAGCGTGTCAGACCATACCGACACGATCGACTTAGCGTCATTATACTTAATCGTCCGCAGAGCGAGACAGCGCGAATTGACATACATACCTATCGAATTTGAACCTAAAATTACTAAAAAAACTTTAAATCCGCTTTTTATCAGCTCATTTTTTGCTCATTTTAAAAAAAGTGCCTATATTTGCACTCGCTTTAAGCAACTAAGGCCCATTCGTCTATCGGTTAGGACGCAAGATTTTCATTCTTGAAAGAGGAGTTCGATTCTCCTATGGGCTACAAATCAAAGAAATAACAAAATTAGAAACTTATAAAAAATGGCAAACCATAAGTCATCAATCAAACGTATCCGTCAGACAGAATCACGCCGTCTGCGCAACCGCTACTATGCTAAAACAGCTCGCAACGCCGTTCGCAACCTGCGCAAGATGACAGACAAAGCAGCTGCCGAAGCCAAACTTCGCGAAGTCAGCGCCATGCTTGACCGCCTCGCTTCTAAAAAGGCTATCTCTAAGAACAAAGCAGCCAACCTCAAGAGCAAACTCGCTCATCACATCGCTAAGATTGCCGCTTAAAAGATCTACTCGACCTTGAGGCTTCAGGCCTGAGACCGAGAATGATGGCCCATTCGTCTATCGGTTAGGACGCAAGATTTTCATTCTTGAAAGAGGAGTTCGATTCTCCTATGGGCTACACCACCACACCAACCAACGCAGTCCCTCGCCCCCGCGAAGAACTGCGTTCCTCATTTCCGAGTGTCAGGAAAAACACAAGAACACAAGGTCAGAAGAACAAAAGGACTAAAACTTTTTCGGCGTTTCTGATAAAAATAGCACCGGCTGCAGACGTTCAGTGGACGCTATTACGAACTCGCAGTCGTCCGGCCGGACGTCAAACCGCTTGCATATCAATTATAATCAAAGTATTAAACCTCAGCTTAACCGCATTGAGAAGCCTATCACATCCCGGGCTTAGATAAAAGTCTTCTGCTTCTTCTGTCCTTTTATCCTTATGTTCTGCTTACTATTTTTCGCGCTAACAAGGGGCGGAAAAAAAATTCGGGGGCGGCTGATGTGCCGACCCCGAAAAGGGTTTTTATCGTTGGGCGATTGATTAGCCGTTGATTTCTACCATGCGGGCGATGAGATCGAGAACTTTGTTAGAGTAGCCGATTTCGTTGTCATACCAAGAAACGACTTTAACGAAGTTGTCTGTCAGATAAACACCGGCGTTGGCGTCGAAGATAGATGTGCGGGTGTCGCCGAGGAAGTCGCTTGAAACGACTGCGTCTTCGGTGTAACCGAGAACACCTTTGAGTTCGCCTTCGGCAGCTTCTTTCATAGCAGCACAGATGGCTTCTTTTGTAGCGGGTTTAGCGAGGTTGACGGTGAGGTCGACAACTGATACGTCGAGGGTGGGGACGCGCATCGAGATACCGGTCAGTTTGCCGTTGAGTTCGGGGATAACTTTGCCTACAGCCTTAGCAGCACCTGTAGAAGAGGGGATGATGTTGCCAGAAGCAGCA
>CALZQD010000166.1 GCA_945828175.1 uncultured Bacteroidales bacterium
CAGTATGTCGTCACTCTCGCAACCGACCTGCCCGCCTCGGCCAAACATCTCGTAATGGTCATATAAAAGGCATCTTTTCAGATTATTTATCAAGTTTTTTGAAAAGAAATTTGGAGGTTTGGAATTAATATTATAGCTTTGCAGGCAAATCAATGACAATATGACACGATTTTACGCATATTATTTTTCTTTTTATCCTTACTCGGCAGTCAGGACGGGAGTTTAATATGCGATATAATCCGAGAAAACGACAGAACGACAATATCAACTCAATCCCGTCACGATGCATTCCTGACGGGATTTAATTTTAAATAAGCTCTTAATATGGCCAAAGATCTGAAAGTTACGATACAGGGCGTCGCCGGATGTTTCCACGACGCGGCGGCCCGCGAGTATTTCGCCGGACAGCAGGTGACGACGTTGCCATTCGACACATTCGCCGACATGTTTGACTCGCTCGACTCCGACGCCTCGCTCGTAGGCATCGTCGCCATCGAAAACACCATCGCCGGCAGCCTGCTGCAGAACCACGAGATGCTGCGCCAAAGCAGCCAGCGCATCATCGGCGAGTATAAGATGAGGATTTCGCACGTCCTCGCCGCCCTCCCCGGGCAGAGCATCGACAGCCTGACGGAAGTCAACTCCCATCCGATGGCGCTGATGCAGTGTGAGCAATATCTGCGACGCCATCCCAACCTCAAGATGATTGAGAAGTTTGACACGGCCGGCAGTGCCCGCGAGATTGCCGAAAGCTCGCTGACGGGCCATGCCGCCGTCTGCGGCGAGTATGCCGCCGGGCTCTACGGCCTCGAGATTCTCGAGCGAGGCATCGAGACCAATCGCCGCAATTTCACCCGTTTTCTGATTGTCACCAACGCCCTGCTGGCCTCGGAGATCGGGCCGTCGGAGAACGAGATCGACAAGGCCTCGATTGTCTTCACCCTGCCCCACAGCAACGGCGCGCTGTCGAAGGTGCTGACGATTCTGTCGTTCTACGACATGAACCTGTCGAAGATTCAGTCGATGCCTATAATCGGCCGCGAGTGGGAATACCGCTTCTACGTCGACCTCACCTTCAACAGCATCGTGCGCTACCATCAGGCCATCGACGCCGTGCGGCCGCTCACCAACGAGCTGACCGTGCTCGGCGAATACCGCGAATACAAGATTTAACCAATTGCCCCCAGAATATGACACAATCGAAAATCCAGCCGTCTGACCGCGTCGGACGCATCAAGGAATATTATTTCTCGCGCAAGCTCAAAGAGCTCGCACGCCTCAACGCCGAGGGCCGCGACATCATCTCGCTCGGCATCGGAGGGCCCGACTGTCCGCCGTCGGAGGCCGTCATCGACACTCTCTGCCGCGAGGCGCGCCGCAGCGACGTCCACAGCTATCAGCCCCACGTCGGCCTGCCCGAGCTGCGCAAAGGCTTCGCCGACTGGTATTCGGCTCACTACGGCGTGACGCTCGACCCGGCCTGCGAGATTCAGCCGCTGATAGGCTCGAAGGAGGGCATCCTCCACATCTCGCTCGTTTTCCTCAACCCGGGCGACGGCGTGCTGGTGCCCGACCCCGGCTATCCGACCTATACGTCGATCAGCCGCCTTGTCGGTGCCGAAATCTATAACTACGACCTCACCGAAGATGGCGACTGGCTGCCCGACTTCGACGCTCTCGAGCGCCTGCCCCTCGACAAGATCAAGCTCATGTGGGTCAACTACCCGCATATGCCCACCGGCCGCCCCGCCGACCGCGCGACTTTCGAGCGCCTGGTCGACTTCGGTCGCCGCCACAACATCGTCATCGCCCACGACAACCCCTACAGCTTCATCCTCAACGACAAGCCGATGAGCATGCTCTCGGTCGAGGGCGCCAAAGACATCGTCATCGAGATGAACTCGCTCAGCAAGAGCCACAACATGGCCGGCTGGCGCGTGGCCATGGTGGCGTCGAACGCCGAGTTTATCTCGTGGCTCCTCAAGGTCAAGAGCAACATCGACTCGGGCCAGTTCAAGCCCGTGATGCTCGCCGCCGCCGAGGCCCTCAAGGCCGGCGACGACTGGTATGAGCAGCTCAACACGGTCTACGGCGAACGCCGCCGCCTGGCCGAGGAGATTATGGATGAGCTCGGCTGCACCTTCGACCCTCGGCAGCGCGGCATGTTCCTCTGGGGCCGCATCCCCGACAGCGTCTCGTCGTCAGAAGCCCTGGCCGACGCGCTCTTCTATGAGGCCCGCGTGTTCCTCACCCCGGGCTTCATATTCGGCAAGAACGGCGAGCGCTATGTGCGCATATCGCTCTGTGCCAAGCCCGAAAACCTCCGCCGTGCCCTCGGCCGCATCAAAGAATTCAATCCCCGCAACCGCAAAATATAAAAACGAATACTATGGACAATCTCCAACCGCTTTTCCCTCAGCTCGATAACAGCAAACCCATCATAATCGCCGGTCCCTGCAGCGCCGAGACCGAAGAACAGGTAATGACAACCGCCCGCCAGCTCGCCGAAAACGGCGTCAAAATCTTCCGCGCGGGCATCTGGAAACCCCGCACCCACCCCGGCGGCTTCGAAGGCGTCGGCGAGAAGGGCCTCGAATGGCTCGCTAAGGTCAAGGCCGAGACGGGCATGATGACGGCAACCGAAGTGGCCACGCGCCAGCATGTCATCCAGGCCGTTGCCGCCGGTGTCGACGTGCTATGGATCGGGGCCCGCACCTCGGCCAACCCCTTCGCCATGCAGGAGATAGCCGATGCCATCCAGGAAACAGGCGCCGACCTTCCCGTGCTCATCAAGAATCCGGTCAACCCCGACCTCGAGCTGTGGATCGGCGCCATGCAGCGCATCTACAACGCGGGCATCCGCCGCATCGGTGCCATCCACCGCGGCTTCAGCGCCTACGGCAAGCACCTCTACCGCAACATGCCGCAGTGGCGCATCCCCATCGAGCTGCGCCGCCGCTATCCCGAGCTGCCGGTGTTCTGCGACCCGAGCCATATCGGCGGCAAGCGCGAACTCGTCGCCTCGATATCGCAGCAGGCGCTCGACATGAGCTTCTCAGGCCTCATCATCGAGAGCCACTGCGACCCCGACTGCGCCTGGAGCGACAAGGCCCAGCAGATTACGCCCGAGGTGCTCAACTTCATCCTCCACACCCTCGTGCTGCGCGACCAGTCGACCTCGACCGAGAGCCTCGCCCTGCTGCGCCAGCAGATCGACCGCATCGACGACGACCTCATCGAGCTGCTCGACAAGCGAATGCACGTCGCCCGCGAAATCGGCCAGTATAAAAAAGAACACTCGATGCCCGTCATCCAGGCCGGCCGCTACAGCGACCTGATGCAGCGCCGCGTCAAAGCCGCCGAAAGCCTCGGCATGGCGCCGGAGTTCATGAAATCTGTGCTCGCGGCGATCCACGAGGAGTCGGTGCGCCAGCAGATTGAGGTCGTCAACGGACGTCCGCTTTAACCCTTCAGTAACCACTTTAAAAGCAACTTATGAAAATCCTCATACTCGGAGCCGGCAAGATGGGCTCATTCTTCTGCGACCTGCTGTCATTCGACCACGAGGTCGCCGTCTACGACCCCGACCCGCGGCGCCTGCGCTTCACCTTCAACGCCCAGCGTTTCAGCGACCTCGCCGAAATCAAGGACTTCGAGCCCGAACTTATCATCAACGCCGCGACGGTCAAATATACCATCGAGGCCTTCGAGAAGGCCATGCCATACCTGCCCAAGCGCGCCATCCTCAGCGACATATCGTCGGTGAAGACCGGCCTGCCGGAGTTCTACGCTTCCTGTGGCCACCCCTTCGTGTCGACCCACCCCATGTTCGGCCCGACCTTCGCCTCGCTGAGCAACCTCTCGAACGAAAACGCCATCATCATCAGCGAGGGCGACCACCTCGGCAAAGTCTTCTTCCGCGACATCTACAGCCGCCTCGGCCTTCACATCGAAGAATATACCTTCGAGCAGCACGACGAGACCATCGCCTACTCGCTGTCGATACCCTTCGCCTCGACCCTCGTCTTCGGCGCCGTGATGAAACACCAGGCCGCGCCCGGCACCACATTCAAGCGCCATATGGCAATCGCCCAGGGCCTTATGAGCGAAGACGACTACCTCCTCTGCGAAATACTCTTCAACCCCAACACCCCGCAGCAGCTCGACCTCATCCAGGAGCGTCTCACCGAACTCCGCACCATCATCGAAACCCGCGACACCCCCGCCCTCAAAACCTTCCTCGACAGAATCAGGGAGAATATAAGGTAACTGTTTTGTAACCAAAGATGTCAATGTGCGTTTGACATCGGTTTGGTGAGAGTCGGTTCTGCAATAATCATTTTACGTCAGGGGGAGTAAACCATAAATCAGGGTTATCCATTTATCGGTCATTTCAAATGACCGCCCTGACGCAAACAATCATCACAGAACCGACTCTTTTAGCGCGGGGATGTCTGCCGCTAAAGTGGTCGTGGATGGGGTGGCAACTTGCCGGCTATCTTTTCGCCACAAGGGCTGAAGCCCTTGTTCCATACCTTGTTAGATAGCCCTTGTTCGATTCTGAGGGGGATGATTATCGGGACGGTCGGGTCAGGAGGAGAGAGGTCTATGTCGGGAGGGGCGAGGGCGGGGTCGGTGTATTCTTTGA
>CALZQD010000167.1 GCA_945828175.1 uncultured Bacteroidales bacterium
AGATTCCTCTACGTCTCGTGGGCTCGGAGATGTGTATAAGAGACAGATATTGGCCCTCGTCGTGCTCGCAGTCGGCGAAGATGCGTCCGCGGCAGAAGGGGTAGCCGTTGCGGTCGATGAAGCCGCCGCAGGCGCCGGCATATTCGAACGACGAGGGGTCGCTGTCGCTCAGCAGTTTGGGCTGGATAGCGCCGACCTCGGGGTGAGCTTCCATGTAGTCGTAGAGCGGCTGGAGCCAGCCCTCGGAGGTACGTACGTCGGAGTTGAGGAGCACCGTGTAGGGGTAGCGCGTCATCTCGATGGCCTTGTTGTAGCCGGCGGCGAAGCCGAGATTTTTGTCGAAGGCGATGGTCTCGACCTCGGGGAACTCGCGGCGGAGCACCTCGAGCGAGTCGTCGTCGCTGCCGTTGTCGACGACGATGACGCGGCCGATGGCGGGGTCGGTCGTGGCGACGACCGAGGGCAGATAGCGGCGCAGCAGGCGGCTGCCGTTCCAGTTGAGAATGATGACGGCGACTGGCGCCGCGGCTTTATCGTTTTGTTTCATCGTCTTCGAAAGTTACTTTATGTTTCCAGCGCTTGTGGCTCCAGAGCCAGATGGCGGGGTCGCGCTTTATAGTCTCCTCGAGCATGGCGGCGTAGCGGTCGGTGACGCTATACTGCGGCTCGTCGGCGAGATGGTCGCTGATGAGGCGGTTGGTGATTTTATAATGTCCGCGCGAGGTTTTCTCCATGTCCCAGTAGATTGCGGCCATGTCGAGACGGCGGGCGAGAGTCTCGGTGCCGGTGATGACGGCTGTCGGGCGGTTTAAGAAGCTGACGACGTGGGTGGTATCGCCGTGGCTCGGCTTCTGGTCGCTCATAAAGCCGACCATGGCCGGGAGGCCGGTGCGCTTCTCTTTGATGAGGTCGCGGAGGACTGTCTTCTTGGGGTAGGAGTGCGAGCCGAAGCGGCTGCGGAGCCTGAGCATCAGGGCGTCGAACCATTGGTTGCGCAGCGGGCGGTAGACCTGGCCGTAGACGGCGCCGCGGTCGGGCGGGAAGGCCGTGTGGAGCGTTATCGAGGGCGCCCACTCCCAGTTGCCGCAGTGCGAGAAGTAAACGGCGAGGCTGCGTCCTTCGCCGAGAAGGCGGTCGACGAGTTCGGTGTTCTCGAAGACCATGCGGCGCGACATCTCCTCGTCTGAGATATGCAGCAGCTTGAGAGTTTCGAAGATATAGTCGGCGAAATTGCGGTAGAAGCGGCGCTCGATGTCGCGCAGCTCGGCGACGCTCTTGTTGGGGAACGACCCGGCAAGGTTTTTTCTGACAACCTTGCGGCGGTATCTGATGACATGGCGGAGCAGGAAGGCGACGCCGTCTGAGATGACGTAGAGCACGCCCAGGGGTAGCAGGGCCAGGCCGCGCAGCGGCGCATTGAGCAGTGTGTCGGCTATCTTCATAATATCAGGCGGGCTTTGACGGTTTCGTCGTTGGTGACGACGTCGGTGATCTCGACGTTGACGATGCGGTTGTCGAGGGCGGCTATGTCGACCTCGGGCGCGACGTCGGCGACGATGCGCAGATAGTTGTCGGTGAAGCCGCCGACGGTGTGGCTGTCTTTGGGCCGCTCGATGAGCGCCGGGCGGGTCTTGCCGATGAAGCGGCGCGAGAAGTCGTCGAGCTTGGCGGTGCTGACGGCGAGCATCTCGCGGGTGCGGCGGTGCTTTTCTTCCTGGGGGACAACGTGTTCGATTTCGAGCGCGCGGGTACCGGGACGCTCAGAGTAGGTGAAGACGTGGAGGCGCGAGATGTCGATTGACTCGACGAAGGCCTTCGAGCGGGCGAAGCTTTCGGCGGTCTCGCCGCGGGCGCCGACGATGAGGTCGACGCCGATGAAGGCGTCGGGCATTACGCGGCGTATGCGTTCGATTTTCGAGGCGAAAAGGGCTGTGTCGTAGTGGCGTCGCATGAGCCGGAGCACTTCGTCGTCGCCCGACTGGAGCGGGATGTGGAAGTGGGGCATGAAGCTGCGCGACGAGGCGACATAGTCGATGATCTCGTCGGTCAGGAGGTTGGGCTCGATTGACGAGATGCGGTAGCGCTCGATGCCGTCGACGCGGTCGAGGGCGCGGACGAGGTCGAAGAAGCTCTCGTCGGTGCCTTTGCCGAAGTCGCCGATGTTGACGCCGGTGATGACGATTTCCTTGCCGCCCTGTTCGGCGACGCCGCGGGCCATGGCGACGAGCTCGTCGACGGTGCCAGAGCGCGAGCGGCCTCGGGCGCGGGGAATCGTGCAGTAGCTGCACCAGTAGTCGCAGCCATCCTGAACCTTGAGGAAGTGGCGGGTGCGGTCGTCGGCCGAGCAAGATGGCAGGAAGCGGCGGATGTCTTTGGCCGGGGTGACGAGGGTCTGGGGCTCGTGGTCGGCACACCAGCGGTCGATGAAGTCGGCCAGGGCGAGTTTCTCGTCGATGCCGCCGACAATCTCGACGCCGGGGAGTGCGGCGACCTCGTCGCTCTTGAGCTGGGCGTAACAGCCTGTGACGACGATGGCTGCGGCGGGATAGCGTTTGTGGAGCGAGCGGATGGTCTGGCGGCATTTCTTGTCGGCGAGCTCGGTGACGCTGCAGGTGTTGATGACGATGAAGTCGGGCGTCTCTGATGGCGTAGCGCGTCGGATGCCGCGTTCGGCGAGCATGCGGGCTATCGTCGAGGTCTCGGCGAAGTTGAGCTTGCAGCCGAAAGTATGGAAAAGAGCCGTGCGGTTGCCGAATATGCTGTTATCGATCATTTTGTCTTGTAAGAGTTTATGATTTCAGAAATTTCGCGGGCGTCGTCCTCAGAGGTGCAGGCCGATACGGGCAGGCTGACGACCGTTGCGGCGAGTCGGCGCGACAGTGGCATGTCGAGGCCGCCGAACTCCTTGTAGCAGGGCTGGTCGAAGGGCGCGACGGGGTAGTGGACGCCGGTTTCGACGCCGCGGTCGGCGAGGTATGAGCGGAAGGCTTCGCGGTCGTCGACGCGCACGACATACTGGTGCCAGACGGCCGAGCCGTCGTCGGCGTAGAGGGGCTTGGTGACGGCCGGATTGGTGATACGGGCCTCGTAGACAGCGGCCAGGCGACGGCGGGCGTCGTTCTCTCTATCGGTGAATGGCAGCTTGGCCGAGAGGATGGCCGCCTGCATCGGGTCGAGGCGGCAGTTGAGGCCTTTATAGATGTTATGATACTGTCGGTCAGAGCCGTAGTTGGCGAGCTGACGGATGGCGTCGGCCAGCGTGGCGTCGTCGGTGGTAACGACGCCGGCGTCGCCGAGGGCGCCTATGTTTTTGGTCGGGTAGAAACTGAATGCGGCGGCGTCGCCGAGAGCTCCGGCGCGTCGCGAGCCTCCCCGGCGGCCGGGCGTGGCAGACATGGCGCCGATGGCCTGGGCGCTGTCTTCGACAATCTTCAGGCCGTGGCGGGCGGCGGTGTCGCGCAGTGTGGCGTCATAACAGACCCGGCCATAGAGGTGGACGGGCATGACGGCGCGGGTGCGCGGCGTCACGGCGGCTTCGACCAGGCGGGTGTCGAGGTTCATCGTCAGAGGGTCGGGCTCGACGAAGACCGGCACGAGGCCGCAGTCGCTGACGGCGAGGACCGAGGCGATGAAGGTGTTGCCGGGGACGATGACCTCGTCGCCGGGCCGCATGACGCCCAGCTCGACATAAGCCCTGAAAATCAGGCGCAGGGCGTCGAGGCCGTTGCTGACGCCGACGGCGCGGGCGGTGCCGCAGAGAGCGGCCATCGAGCGCTCGAAAGCGTCGACCTCAGTCCCACCGATGAAGCGGCCCGAGTCGATGACGCGGCAGACGGCCTCCTTGAGAGCGCCGGCGTAGGGGCGGTTGACGGTGCCGAGGTCGAGGAATGTATATTGTTTGCCGTTCATTTGTCGTCGGTCAGTTTTTTGAATTCGTCGTAGTCGCGCACATAGTCGTCGGCGTCGAATTTGTCGGATGCGGCGACCATGCAGATGGCTCCCGACGAGAAATTCTCGACCGTGCGCCAGATGCCGGCGGGGATGTAGAGCGCTCGGTAGGGGCGGTCGAGGGTGAAGGCGCGGCGGTCTTTGCCGTCGTCGAGAGTGACGACGAACGATCCCGAGAGGGCGACCATGAGGCCTTCGAGAGTGTGGTGTGAGTGGCCTCCGCGGCCCTCGTCGGTCGGGACGTCGTAGATATAGTAGACGCGCTTTATGAGAAAGGGCATCGAGCCGCTGTTCTCGATGACGGTCAGCGAGCCGTTGTCGCCTCGGTGGCGCGGGAGGTCGATGAGGCGGGCGTCGGCGACGCGCGAGGTGCTGTGCTTAGACGTTTTCATCGTTGGTAATCTCTTTATAGCGGGCGAAGTCTTCGATATAGTCGGCTTCGTCGTAGATTTTCGAGGCGAGGGTCATGATGACGGCGCCTGTGGTGATATTGTCGATGCGGCGCCAGGTCATAGGCGGCAGGAATAGGCCCTGGTGGCTGCGGTTTAGGGTGAAGATGCGCTCGTCGCCGTCGGCCGTCGTGGCGGCGACATCGACAGAGCCGGCGAGGGCGACGATAAGTTCGCTCGTCGTCATCAGCGCGCGGCCGTAGCGCTCCTCGCCGCCGGGGACGTCGTAGGTCCAGTAGACG
>CALZQD010000168.1 GCA_945828175.1 uncultured Bacteroidales bacterium
GTGTAGGTGCGGGTGAGGCCGTCCTGCGGGCACATGTTGTTGTAGGGGGCAATCTGGTCCCAGTCGGTCTTGATCATCGGCTCTATGGCCCGGCGTCCGGCGCGAGAGGCTGCAAGAGCGGCCGACGCGGCCGACAGGCCGGGAGCGGCGACGGGATTCTCGACTGCATAGCGAATCTGTCGGGCATACTCGTCGATGAGCCACTGCATCGCCGGCGGGATGTTGGCCGGGTCGAAGGCGCCGTCGTCGGCATAGCCGAGCAGCGGGTATGCCTCGTCATCGGCGCTGAGGAGCATGTAGCCGCCGTCGTCGGGACGGTTGAAGACATAGACGGCCGGAGCGCCTGCCTCAGTCGTCGCCGTCATGACAAGCGCGGGCGTGACGCCGTTCTTGCCCGGGGCGCGCATAGCGGCACGGTCGCCGCCGAGACGGGCGAGCGCCTGCTCGGGTGTGACGGGCGAGGCGATGGCCGCCGAGGCCATCGAGAACAGCGCTACAGCAAATAGGAAAATTCGTTTCATAATGGTTTAGTGTGGTTAAAAGATATTTTCCAAATAGACCGAAACAGCCGGATGCCGTTTTTCAACAGCATCCGGCATTTCGGTTCCGGTGTTTTTTTACGGTATGACTACCGGCTTATTTGATGAGGGTCTTCACGCCGTTGATGACATAGATGCCTGCGGGGAGATCCTTGACAGCGGCTGCAGGAGCGTTGACGAGGAGCACGCGGCCGCCGATGGTGACGACGGTGACCTCGGTCGAGCCGTTGAAGACGATGTCGCCGACACCGGCTTCCTTATCGAAATTATAGGTGATTTGGATAGCGGGCGATTCCTGAGAGCCGTCGAGGGTGAAGGCGCCAGAACGGAGTGTGAGGACATACTCGCCGGCAGTGACAGGAGCGTTGGCGAAGATCAGCTCGAATGTCGGGTGAGCTGCGCCTTCGACGGCTGCAACTTCGGGAGTCTCGCGATAAGTATATTTCGCATCGGCCATCCAGATGCTGTATTTGTTGAACACCTCGGCGGTCTCGGCGTTGGTGAACTCGACAGTAATCTTCGAGAGGTCGCTGACGGTTGCGGCGGCCGAGGGAGTGACAACGTAGGTGTATTCCTTGGGAGCGACGACGTTCCAGGTATACTCGATAGCGGGGCTGTCAGCGCCGCCGATCGAGAGTGTGCCGGCCTCGAGGGTGACCTTGAGGACGCCTGCCTTGATGAGCGAAGCGTCGTAGATGCCCATCAGGAACATATTGCTCTCGGCCATGATCTCATATTCGCCATAGGCGAGGTCCTTGCCGTCGAAGTTGACTTTGATGCCGGCGGCGTTCTTGAGAGAGACGCGGGCGGTATTGTCGAAGAGGAACGCCCAGTTGATGCCGTATTCGCTGTAGACGATAGTGCCTTCGGGGCTGACGGTCCACTCGGTCGAGACGCTGTGCTCGATGGTGTAGGTGACGCTGATCATAGAGTTTTCGACGCCGTCAATCTTGAATGTGCCTTCGTCGATGATGAAGCGGAGCTTGCCGAGCGGGGGCTCCTGAGCGCCTTCGGTCATCGTCAGGGTGAAGGTCGGGTGAGCTGCGCCCTCAACGGCAACGCAGTTGAAGCCGGGAGCGGCGTAAGAGTTGCCGTTGGTGAGCATGAACGAGCTTTGAGAGCCGATGAACTCAACGGCCGTAGCGTCGGGGAACTCGATGGTGAGCTGGTTGAGAGCCTCGACCTTAGAGCCGGGAGCGGGAGTCAGTTTCCAGCCCGGTTTGTAGGTGAATTTGGCTGTGACTTCCTCGCAGGGCTCGCCGTCGAGCAGGAATGCGCCGGCGGGGATGGTGAGAGTGTAGACGCCTTCGAGCGACGGTGTCTCGGTGAACTGGATGGTGTATTCGATACCGTATTCCTCACCGTCGACAAAGGTTGTCGAGGTCGAGAAGCCTTCGCCTTCGAGGAGGATGGCGACCTTGTTGTATTCAGCCTCGCCTGCGCCGGTGAAGGTGATGGTCAGATTCGAGAGGTCGCCGACAACCGAGCCGGGAACGGGAGTAATCGGGTAGACGGGGTTCTCGGGGTCGATGTTGAAGACAGCGGTGATCTCGGCGTTGGTCTCGCCCTGGCATTTAATCTGGCCGGCGGGGACGGTGAGGGTCCAGGTGCCTTTCGCGGTGATGGCGACATCCTCACCCCCGGCATTGACGGGAATGACAGAGAGGGCGCGGGCCTCGACGTAGTTCCAGTCGTAGATGATTATGCAGTCGTAGGTCGTGGTGCCGTCAGAGATTGTTGCGGCGCCGAGCTCATCGAACATCGTGTAGGCTGTGTAGTCGGGGAAGACGATTCTGACAGACTCGACTGATCTGATGGCAGAACCAGATGCGGGCGAAATCGTGTAGGTATCGAGCGGCGACTTGACGTTCGGGTCAACGGTGACCTTGGCGGTGACGGGTGAGTTCATGATGCCGTTGGCGACGGGAACATAAGTGCTCTCGGTCTCGCTCCACTCCATCTCGACGAAGGTGCCGGCGGGGATGTTGATGGTATACTCACCTGCCTCGGTCAGCACTTTGTTGAGGATGACGGGGAACTTGATGTTGCCGTTCTCGTCCGGGCTCGGCTCGCCGAGCTCGGCGCCGGCAGCGACGACGGCGTCGCCCTTAGAGACGGTGATTGAGGCGATTCGCGAGTTGACGATGTTCATCATGTGGTCGCCGAGCTCCTCGGTGAAGGGAGTGATGATGGTGACTTTCGAGATTGTCTTGACGACAGCGCCGTCAGCGGGGCTGACTTCGATGGCGATAGACTTCTGCTTGCCGACAGCGATGACGTTGGCGCGGTTGTTGGTGGCGGCGGTAAGGATATATTCGCCGTTCTCGTTGAGGCCGTTGATGTAGACACCTTCGGGAGTGTAGCCGTGGACGATCTCGCCCTTGTAGCAGATGTAGCAGTCGGTAGTCGAGGGCTTGACGATAAACTCAGTGCCTTTGAGCACCTGCTGGCCGGCCTTGTTGGCGACGTGGCGCACGGGGCTGTAGAAGAATCCGGCTTTAACACCGTCGTTTTCAGTCAGACTTGCAGATGCGAGGTCTGAATTGCCGTTGGTGCCGTCGGCATAGACTGTGATTGTCGAGTGCGCTTTCGCGTCAGACTCGTTTGCGGGATAATAGGGCGTGACGGCATAGTCGTTGGTGCCGGCGTCTTTGTTGGATTTTGCCCTGACGGCGGCGCCGTCGAGATATACTGCCGAGGTCAGTTCTTCAGAGATCATGACACTCAGAGGCGTGTTGTAGCCGGGAATGAAGCTGATGGTCGATTCGCCGGCCGACAGGCTGTAATTGGGAGCCGACGGATTGTTCCAGTTGTTAGAGAGCTGCGCGTCGCCTTTCATCATCGCATGGTTTTCGCCGATGACTTTGAGACTGGCGCTATAGGCGCCGGGAAGTTTTTTGACGACCATATAGAAGGTTGTGCCGTCATACTCGGCGTAGATGGCCGTGTTGCCGCTGTGGGTGTCGGCTTTCGTATTGCCGGGAGCTACGGTGAGGAGGTTTGAGATATAGTAGCCTTCTTTGGGCGAGAAGAACACTTTGCCGATATTCTCCTTGACGGGGATGGTGAACATGCGGGTCGTGGCGGCGGGTAAGGTGATGCCGTTGACGCTCATATCGGCGTCGATGGCCGTGCCCTCACCGATTGCGAGTGCCTCGCCATCGTAGGTCAGCGAGAACTGTACGCCCTCGGGGTTGACGATATAGCCCGTGAAATTGATGTCGGCGTAGACTTTGGGCGCGCCTTCAATCTCGAGGGTGTTGGTCTCGGCGGTGATGGTCAGCGTCAGGCGGTTGTTTGAGAACGAAGATGTCACATCTTCGCCGTTGAAGATAAACTTCGAGTAGTTATAGTCCTCGCCCTTGAAGTTAACATTGAGGTTGTTGCCTTCCTTGACCACGATGGTGTTGTCGACGATGTCCTCGGGGAAGATGAACTGCGAGGTCGAGCTGTTGCGGATGTTGAAGAGACAGCCCTCCATGCCTTCGGCATATTTGAAGGTGAGGCTGCAGTCTTTGGGCTCGTTCTCGTAGACGCGGATATAGAGCTTGTCGTTGGGCCGGATGTTGATGTTGGGGTAGTATGAGCCGTAGGCGTTCTTGGCGACAGCTGTGCCGTTGAGGGTGATGCTGTATGCTTCCTTGACGCCGGTCAGGGTGACGGTTAGCGGGTCGTCGATCTCGGGGTTGAACTCATAGCTGTTCGAGCCGGCCTTGAGGTCGAGGGTGTAGCCCGAGGCAAACTGGGCCTTGATGGCGTCGAGGCCGTTCTCGACTTCGACGGTGAATTGGTCGTTGCGCTCGAGCTTGACGCTCTTGACCTTGAAGGTTTTGCCGTTGACCGATGAGTTCATCGAGCCGCCGACATATTTCTCGGTCTTGCCGTAGGGCAGCACGGGCGTGAAAGTTTTGGCGCCGTCGGTCGAGACCATGTCGCCGAGGATATAGCCCTCGGTGGCGTAGATGTAGACGTAGCCGTATGTCGACGTCGTCTCGAAGGTATACGACGTCTGGTCGGCGGCGAGGTCGACGAAGGGACCCGTCAGGCTGCCGGTCTGAATCTTTACAGACCCCGGAGTCTCCCACTCGAAGGTGACC
>CALZQD010000169.1 GCA_945828175.1 uncultured Bacteroidales bacterium
TACACACTGCATATCGTCGGCAGCGTCAGATGTGTATAAGAGACAGCTCTCGGCCGCCATCGACCCCCGCGACCTCGACCGCCTCGAAGAATCACTTCAACGCCTCAGACCATGCGCCATAAATTCGTAAGCCACAACAACTCGCCCCGCCTGATAGTCGTCTACGCCGGATGGGGCATGGACGAGCGACCCTTCGAGTCGCTCCGCCGGCCCGGATACGACATCCTCGTCGTCTGGGACTACCGCAGCTTCGACATCGACTGGTCTGTCGCCGCCCCTTATGACGAAATCTGCCTCATCGCCTGGTCGATGGGCGTCTACGCCGCCTCTATGTCGTCGCACGGCATAGAGAACAAGGTGACGGCCCGCATCGCCGTCAACGGCACCATGACCCCCGTCGACAACCTCCGCGGCATCCCCGAAGCCATCTTCGAGGGCACTGCCGCCTCGCTCGACGAGCGCAACCTCGTCAAATTCTTCCGCCGCATGTGCGGCGACCGTGCCACTACCGACGCCTTCATGGCCGTCAGGCCTCAGCGCGGCGCCGCAGAGCTCGTCGACGAGTTGCGCGCAATCTGGCCTGAGCCTGTCCTCGGCAATCCCAAGGCCGCCCGCTGGGACCGCGCCATCATCGGCCGCCGCGACGCCATCTTCCCCGCCTGCAACCAGGACCGCGCCTGGGCCGGCCTACCCAAGACCTTCGTCGACGCTCCCCATTATATCGACCTCCAGACCGTCATCGACCGTTTCATCATCGACAAACAGCTGACCGAGACCCGCTTCGAGGCCGGCCGTGAGACCTACAACAGCAACGCCACCGTCCAGATAGCCATGATCGACCATCTCCGCCGCCTCCTGCGCGCCACCGGCGTCGAGCGCAAGATGTCGGCCGACTATGCCTCGGTCGCCGAAATCGGCTGTGGCACAGGCCTCCTCTCGGCCTACCTCTCGTCGCTCACCCGCCGCGGCCGTCTCTCGCTCTGGGACATCACCTCGACAGCCCCCGACGTCGCCGCCGAAGAGTTCGTCAGCTGCGACGCCGAGATAAAGATCGGCCGCACCCAGAGCGAGCGCTACGACGTCATCGCCACCTCGGCCACCGTCCAGTGGTTCAACTCCCCCGGCCGCTTCCTACGCGAGTGTGCCCGCGTGCTCCGTCCCGGCGGTGTCGTCGCCCTCACCACCTTCATCAAGGGCAATATGTATGAACTCGCCGGCATCACCGGCAGCTCGCTTCCACTGCTCACCCTCGACGACTGGCTCGCCACCGTCCCGCCCGCGTTCGACATCCTCGCCTGCGAGGTCCACGACTATAACCTCAGCTTCGATGACCCCATGAGCGTCCTGCGCCATCTCAAGTTTACCGGCGTCAACGCCCTCTCGCGCACGGCCTCGCCACGTCCCGGTGTCAGCCGCATCCTCTCCGACTACCCCATGATGCTCGACGGCCGCTACTATCTGACATATAAGACAATAACAATGATTCTACAGCTGAAATGAAAAAGACGATATTCATCACCGGCATCGACACCGACGCCGGCAAAACCTACTGCACAGCATGGCTCGCCCGTCAGTATCTCGACCGCGGCCTGACCGTCGCAACCCAGAAATTCATTCAGACCGGCAACGTCGGCCACTCCGAAGACATCGACGCCCACCGCCGACTCCTCGGCATCGACCCTCTCCCCGAAGACCTCGACATGACCACCTCGCCCGTCGTTTTCAGCTACCCGGCCTCGGCACAGCTCGCCGCGCGCATCGACGGCCGCGAGATTGACCTCTCGGCCATCGACCGCAGCACCGCCACTCTCGCCTCGCGCTACGATGTTGTCCTCATCGAAGGCGCCGGCGGCCTAATGGTTCCTGTCACCGACGATTTCTTCACCGTCGATTATATCGCCTCGCGCAATCTGCCTGTCGCCGTCGTCACCAACGGCGTCCTCGGCTCAATCAACCATACCGTCCTTACCCTCGAGGCCCTCGAGCGTCGCGGCATCGCAGTCGACTGCGTGCTCTACAACACCTACTTCGACCGCGACAAAGTCATCGCCGCCGACACCCGCGGCTTCATCGGCCGCTACGTCGCCCGCCACTTCCCCGGCACCCCCGTTTTCGACGTCCCCGTCCTCGACGACGTGGTAAAATAATGTTAAATCGTCGATTGCTACGGCTTAAAACCGTAACTTTGCGGATGAAATGGATATTAATGCGTTAACTACTATATCGATTCCCAAAGATGCGCTCCACGAGCTGCCGCCCGTAACCTATACCGGCGGCATAGCCGTCGTCGACACCGTCGAGCAGGCGCGCGTGGCTCTGCGCGAGCTGCGCCGTAGCAAGATGATCGGCTTCGACACCGAGACGCGTCCCTCCTTCCGTAAGGGCCATACCCACAAGGTCGCCCTGTTGCAGCTCGCCACCGACGACTTCTGCTTCCTTTTCAGACTCAACAAACTCGGCATCTCCGACGCTCTCAAGGAATTTCTCGAAGACGACTCGGTGACGAAGATTGGCCTGTCGGTCCACGACGATTTCAACGTCCTGCGCCGTTCGTGCCCCGATCTCGAGCCCAAGGGCTTCATCGAGCTCCAGAGCTACGTCAAGCAGTTTGGCATCACCGACATCTCACTTCAGAAAATATATGCGATAGTTTTCGGACAGTATATTTCCAAAAACCAGCGTCTGACAAACTGGGAGGCTCCCGAGCTCACACCCCATCAGCAGTGTTACGCCGCCACCGACGCCTGGGCCTGTCTTAAACTCTACCGCTATCTCGAGGCCGGCAGCTTCGACCCGAGTCAGTCACCTTATCGTGTATATCCCGACGAAGTCAAACCTCAGACAGCCGAAAGCCTATGAAACTCAAACGCTCGACCGTGATACCCCTGTTGCTGACGGCCTACCTGGCCGTGATGTCGAAATTCGGCTGGGACCGGTATTCCGCCGGGCAGATTTCGGCCCTCTATTTCTTCGGTGTTATCGGCCTGACTCTCATCGTCATCGTGCTGCTCCACTTCTCGCTCAAGAAGCGCGAACGCCTGCGCCGCGTGCGCCTCGACGACATCAATGACAAAGACAATCAAAATAACAAGTAAAATTATATAACACTATGGCTAAAAAAGCATTACTGATGATCCTCGATGGCTGGGGCATCGGCAACCACTCCAAAAGCGACGCCATCTACTCGACTCCCACTCCCTACTGGGACTATCTTCTCGCAACATATCCCCACTCGCAGCTCCTCGCCAGTGGTGAGAGTGTCGGCCTCCCCGACGGCCAGATGGGCAACTCTGAGGTAGGTCACCTTAACATTGGCGCCGGTCGCATCGTCTACCAGGACCTCGTCAAGATCAACCGCGCCATCAAGAGCGGCTCGATTCTCGAGAACCCCGAGATCAAGAGCGCCTTCGAATACGCCAAGGCCCACGGCTGCGGCATGCACTTCATGGGACTGACATCGAACGGCGGCGTTCACTCGTCGCTCGACCACGTCTTCGCCCTCTGCGACATCGCCAAGCATTATGGGCTCGACAAAGTATGGCTCCACTGCTTCATGGACGGCCGCGACACCGACCCCCGCAGCGGCAAGGGCTTCATCGAGGAGCTTCAGAACCACTGCGCCCAGTCGGCCGGCGTAATCGCTTCGATCATCGGCCGCTACTATGCTATGGACCGCGACAAACGCTGGGACCGCGTCAAGGTCGCCTATGACCTCCTCGTCAAGGGCGAGGGCAAGCAGGCTACCGACATGGTCGCCGCCATGCAGCAGAGCTACGACGAAGACGTCACCGATGAATTCATCAAGCCCATCAATAACGCCACCGTCGACGGCACAATCAAGCCCGGCGACGTTGTCATCTTCTTCAACTACCGCAACGACCGCGCCAAAGAGCTCACCGTCGTGCTCACGCAGAAAGATATGCCCGAAGAAGGCATGCACATCATTCCCGACCTGCAGTACTACTGCATGACCCCCTACGACGCATCGTTTGAGGGTGTGCATATCCTTTTCGACAAAGAGAACGTCGAGAACACCCTCGGCGAATACCTCTCTTGCCTGGGCAAGAAGCAGCTCCACATCGCCGAGACCGAGAAGTATGCCCATGTGACATTCTTCTTCAACGGCGGCCGCGAGACCCCCTACGAGCTCGAGGAGCGCATCCTCGTCGCCTCGCCCAAGGTAGCAACCTACGACCTCAAGCCCGAGATGAGCGCCTTTGAGGTCTGCGACAAGCTCGTCGATGCCATCGGCAGCAATAAATTCGACTTCATCGTCGTCAACTATGCCAACGGCGACATGGTAGGCCACACCGGCATCTAAGAAGCCATCCAGAAGGCTGTCGTCACCATCGATGAATGTGTCAACCGCACAGTCGAGGCCGCCAAAGCCGCTGACTACGAGGTTATCATCATCGCCGACCACGGCAACGCCGACAACGCCATCAATCCCGACGGCACACCCAACACGGCCCACTCGCTCAACCCTGTGCCCTGCGTCTACGTCACCGAGAACAAAGACGCCAAGATCGCCGACGGTGTGCTCGCCGACGTCGCTCCCTCGATTCTCCACATCATGGGCCTCAACTGTCTCTTATACACATCTCCGAGCCCACGAGACGTAGAGGAATCTCG
>CALZQD010000170.1 GCA_945828175.1 uncultured Bacteroidales bacterium
CTGCAAGAAAGATGCCGACGGCAACATCGAGGAAATCTACTGCACCTACGACCCCGAGACCCGCAGCGGCCTTCCCGGCGCCGCCCGCAAGGTCAAAGGCACACTCCATTGGGTTTCGGCCGCTCACGCTGTCGACGCCGAGGTGCGCCTCTACGACCGCCTCTTCGCCGTCGAGAATCCCGCAGCCGAGCCTGACCGCGACTTCCGCGATATGCTCAATCCCGACTCGCTCAAGCTTGTCACCGGCGTCAAGGTCGAGCCTTTCATAGCCGAGAACGCCGAGCGCGGCAAGAAGTTCCAGTTCCAGCGCATCGGTTACTTCACGCCCGACTACGACTCGACTCCCGACCACCTTGTCTTCAACCGCACCATCGCCCTCAAAGACAGCTGGGAGAAAGAGCAGAAGAAAGCATAAATATTCAGATAGTTTATTCCGTGGGGGCATTATATAATCTGTAGTGCCCCCACATTGATATAGAATATGGAAATAGGAGGAGACGACCGTCGCAACGAGCTCTGCAGGCGATTCCGCGAATCGCTTGCCGACAAGTCTGCGGTGCTGTTTTATGACGAAGACGAGCTCATTGAGATTTTCGACTATGCCGGAGACCTCAATGACGATTATCTGCGCACCGAGGCTTTGCTCCTCGGCGCACGCCTTTATCCCGACAGTCAGGCGCTTAAGGAGCGTCGCGCTGTCCTTTATTCGGCCTTCGGCAGCGACATGGCCGCCAAATATCTCGACGACAACGCCAGCGTCGAGGGCGCCCTCTGGGACATCATGCGCCTGCGCAAACAGCTCCCCGTCGGCGACGACGCCCGCAAGGCGCTCGACAGCCTCGTCAACCGCTACAACCTCTTCGACGACGAGGAGATTATCCAGCTGACCGACCTCGCCTCGAAGCTCGGGCAGTATGACTGGCTCATAGCCTCGCTCGGCCGTCTCCGCAAGAAGACGACCTACCAGCCGACGCTCATCTTCGAGGTCGCCGTCATCGCCGAACTCAACAATGACTTCAAGGAGGCCATCAAGCTCCTCGACGAACTGACTCAGATCGAGCCATATAACTATCAGTACTGGCAGATGCTCGCCGAGCTTCAGAAGAAAGACGGCGACACCGAGGGCGCCATGTCGTCGCTCGAGATGGCCCTCGCGATTAACCCCGACGATGCCTCGGGCGAGTTCTATCTCTGCCGCCTGCTCTGCGAGACTCCGGGCCGTATGCGCGACGCCGCGGTCCGCCTCGAGAAGCTCTACAAGGCCCATCCCGAAGACCCCGACATCGCCCATTACTATCTGATGGCTCTCACCGAAACCGGCGGCGACCCTTACAGCGCGCGCTCGTTCGCCATCCTCTCTGACAGCTACCGCCACAATCCCGGCCACCGTCAGATTGCCACCGACATGCTCGCCGTCGACCATCCCGACGCCGTAAGGGCCATCACCGAGTCGGCGCGCGTTCAGCCGCTCGAGCTCGACGACTGGCTCGACTGGGCCTCGCATTTTTCGTCGATCGACGCCCCTAAGCAGGCCAACGTCATCCTCGGCATCGCCCGCGACTTTGTCGGCGAAGACAATATCGACATTAACGGCGAGATGATTTTCAACTGCTTTGTCGACAAGGACTTCAAGCAGGTCGCCAAAATCTATGAGCGCAATATGGCCGACTGGTATGACTTCGACCGTCAGGCGACGCTCGCGGTCATGTATGCCGTGTCGCTCGTCAAGTTGCGCCGCTTTCAGGACGCGACGGTTTTTGCCTCGGGCAAGCTCATCGAATGGCATCTCAAGAGTGAGCCCGTCGACGCCCGCCTCGAATGTATGAGCGCGTCGATTATCCTCAGCCGCGTGGCCGACATTGTCCGTCGCGCCGACGCAGCCGAAATCGAGTCATGGGACCCGATGTATCTCTGGTGATTATACAAACGGATTGGCGGTCTTTTCGTCGCCTATGGTCGTGAACCGGTCGTGGCCGGGTAGCACCATCGTGTCGTCGGGCAGCGTGAACAGCTTTTTGCGTATGCTGTCGATGAGCTGGCGCTGGCTGCCGCCGGGCAGGTCGGTGCGGCCTATCGAGCGGCGGAAGAGCGTGTCGCCGGCGATGACGAAGTGGCCGTCGGGCGAGTAGAGTGCTATGCCGCCGGGCGAGTGACCGGGCACGGTGATGACCTCGAGCCGGCTTTTTCCTATACTGATGACGTCGCCGTCTTCGAGAGGCACGTCGATGGTGACGCCCTCGACGGCTTCGCGGCCGCCGAAGCGGCGCATCTGCGAGGTGATATCGGCACCTAAGTCGCTGTCGCCGATGTTTGCGGCAACCTTGACACCGTATTTGTCTTTGACGTAGTTGTCGCCGAAGCAGTGGTCGAGATGAAGGTGTGTGTTGATGACCTCGATGATTTTCAGATCGTTGGCCTTGACGTAGTCATCAAATTCTTTCTGTTCGTCGCTGCCGTACATCCCCGGGTCGATGACCGCCGCCTCTTTGGTGTCGGGGTCGATGACGAGGTAGGTGTTGACGCCGAACATATTGAAAACAAATTGCTTGACTTTTAACATAGTAGAGGTGTTATATAAAGGTTATTTTTCGACGGGAACGTAGACGAGCTTCTTTGTCTCGAAGAATTCTTCACTGAAAAATTCGCCTACGGGATATTCGATTACCGGAAATCTTATGCCCTTTGACTCGGGCTCGAGGTCGCCGCCTTTGAGGCAGATGATGCCGTCGGTATAGCGGTTGCCGAGCGGATTGCCCGGCGTGATGTTCTTTGTCACCAGGGGCGTGAGGCTGTTGAGCGGCATCACTGCGCGGCTGACGACATAGTTGAAGCGCTCGCGGCATTCGCCGATGTCGCCGTGCTGGAAACTGACGTTATCGAGGCCGATCTCTTTGGCAACCTCTGTCGCTACCTTGATTTTCTTGCCAATGCGGTCGATCAGGTGAAAGCGGCAGTCGGGGTAGAATATCGCCAGGGGGATGCCGGGAAATCCGCCGCCGGTGCCGAGGTCGAGGAAGGTCGTCGCCGGCTTAACCTCGCCTAAGAAGGTGGCTATCGCCAGCGAGTGGAGAACGTGCTTGACATAGAGATTGTCGATGTCTTTGCGCGAGATGACGTTGATGCGTTCGTTCCAGTAGCGGTAGAGAGCGTCGAGCGCGGCAAACTGGCTGATTTGCCGATCGCTGAGTGTCGGGAAGTATTTCGTTAATATGTCCATCGTTATAAGTCAAACAATGTCTTAGACCGATTGTTTCTAATTATATAGTGCAAATTTAAGAATAATAGCTTAATTTTGTCAAAACATAACGACAATAAACAATGATAGAAATAGGAAAGGACAACCGCCTGAAAGTGGCGCGTGAGGTTGAATTTGGTGTTTATCTCGCAGATGACGAGGGCAATGAGGTGCTGATGCCGGCCCGTTATGTCGAAGACGGCGTCAGGGTAGGCGACATGGTCGATGTCTTTGTCTACACCGACTCCGAAGACCGCCCCGTCGCGACGACCAACGTACCTTATGCCAAGGTCGGCGAGTTTGCCTTCCTTCAGGTCACCGCCGTCAACCGCATCGGCGCCTTCCTCGACTGGGGCCTGCCCAAAGACCTGCTCGTGCCTTTCTCTGAGCAGAACGCCAAGATGATGCAGGGCG
Organism: uncultured Bacteroidales bacterium; assembly: GCA_945828175.1. GTDB lineage: Bacteria > Bacteroidota > Bacteroidia > Bacteroidales > Muribaculaceae > CAG-873. The sequence continues at coordinate 3,650 of CALZQD010000170.1, forward strand.
GCATCTATCCCGTCTACGTCTATCTCGACCACGAAAGCCGGCGTGTCGTCGCTTCGGCGCGCCTCGAGAAGCATCTCGGCAACGTCTATCCCGACTATCAGCCGGGCCGGGAGGTCGAATGTCTCGTCATTCAGCATACACCGATAGGCTACAAGGTCATAGTCGACAATCTCCATTGGGGCATGCTCTATCACAACGAAATCTTCACTTCGATAGAAGTCGAGGAGACCGTCCATGCCTACGTCAAGAACGTCAGGCCCGACGGCAAGATCGACCTCACCCTCAGCAGTTCCACCGGACGCCGCGTCCATAGCCTCGCCGACCGCATCCTCGAGCGCGTCAAAGCCGCCGGAGGTACCCTTGCCATGAGCGACAAATCCTCGCCCGAAGAAATCAAAGCCGAATTCCACTGCAGCAAAAAAGATTTCAAAAAAGCCCTCGGCACCCTCTACAAAACCCGCCAAATCCTCCTCACCGCCACGACAATCACCCTCGCGTGACGCCATCTCCGAACTCGAGGCCGGCACATTAATGGCTCTGGTCACAGCATATTGGCTGCGAGGGTTGAAACCCTCGCTCCATAGTTTTCCAACGATGTCAATGTGCGTTTGACATCGATTTGGTGAGAGTCGGTTCTGCAATAATCATTTTACGTCAGGGGAAGTAAACCATAAATCAGGGTTATCCATTTATCGGTCATTTGCCGGCGCTTTTATCATCGCTCTTCGGTCACTATGGAACCCCATAGCTCCCTCATCGCAATGATAAAATCACTCGGCAACTGACCGCCCTGACGCAAACAATCATCACAGAACCGACTCTTTTTGCGCGGGGATGTCTGCCGCTATCGTGGTCGTGGATGGGGTGGTAACTTGCTGGCTATTATTTCATCACAAGGGCTGAAGCCCTTGTTCCATAGGCTTCGCTCGATTTTGAGTGGGATGAT
>CALZQD010000171.1 GCA_945828175.1 uncultured Bacteroidales bacterium
AAAAACCACTAAATTTGCAATAGAAAAATTTTAACCATCAAATTCTATTATATAATGATGACAATCGACAAATTCAACTTCGCCGGCAAAAAGGCGATCGTCCGCGTAGACTTCAACGTACCTCTGGACGAAAACGGCAACATCACCGATGACACCCGCATCCGCGGCGCCCTCCCCACCCTCAAGAAAATCCTTGCTGACGGTGGCGCGCTCATCATCATGTCTCATATGGGCAAACCCAAAGGTAAAGCAAACCCCAAATTCTCACTCGCCCAGATCAAAGACGCCGTGAGCAAAGCCCTCGGCACCGAAGTGAAATTTGCAGCTGACTCAGCCGATGCCACTGCAGAAGCCGCCGCACTCAAACCCGGCGAAGTACTCCTGCTCGAAAACCTCCGCTTCCACCCCGAAGAAGAAGGCAAACCCGTCGGCATCGACAAAGAAGATCCCGCCTATGACGCAGCCAAGAAAGAAATGAAAGAGCGTCAGAAAGAATTCGCCAAGAAACTCGCAAGCTACGCCGACGTCTATGTCAATGACGCCTTCGGCACAGCTCACCGCAAACACGCTTCGACAGCTGTCGTAGCCGACTACTTCGATGCAGACCACAAGATGCTCGGCTATCTCATGGAGAAAGAAGTCAAGGCTGTCGACAATATCCTCAGCGACATCCGTCGTCCGTTCACTGCCATCATGGGCGGCTCGAAAGTATCGACCAAAATCGGCATCATCGAAAACCTCATGGACAAGGTCGACAACCTCATCCTCTGCGGCGGCATGACCTACACATTCGCCAAAGCCATGGGCGGCAACGTCGGCGGTTCGATCTGCGAGACTGACAAACTCGACCTCGCTCTCGACATCATGAAGAAAGCCAAAGAAAAAGGTGTCAACCTCGTTCTCGGCACAGACTGTGTGGCAGCCGACGCTTTCAGCAACGACGCCAACACAATGGTATGCTCTGTAATGGATATTCCCGAAGGCTGGGAAGGTCTTGACGCAGGTCCCGAGACCCGCAAGGCTTTCGCCAACGCCATCAAAGGCTCGAAGACCATCCTCTGGAACGGTCCTGCCGGCGTATTTGAGTTCGACAACTTCACCGCAGGTAGCCGCGCTATCGCCGACGCTATCGTCGAAGCAACAAAGAACGGCGCCTTCTCGCTCGTTGGTGGCGGTGACTCTGTCGCCTGCATCAACAAGTTCGGCCTCGCCGACCAGGTATCTTATGTCTCGACCGGTGGCGGCGCTCTTCTCGAAGCCATCGAGGGCAAAGTGCTCCCCGGCATCGCAGCCATCAGAGGTGACAAATAATAGCATTTCCATCTGACTGAACACACAGAGGTTGATGTATGTTTGACTTACATCAACCTCTGTTTTATATCAACCCAATGGTACCCGAAGACAATAATTTCTACAGCTGGGTTGCCGACCACAGTGCCGACGACACCTCGAAGTTGCGCCTGAAATATGCCGGCCGTCAGGCCGACATCGACTACGCCGACGCCATCCTGCAGATCGACTGCCGACGCAAATATGCCCGAAAGCTGTCGGCGACTCTCGTCCGCACCGACAGATTCTATTTTCCCGACTCGCTCTCGGGCGAACAGTCGACCTCTGACCTCCTTGCCGTCTTCCACGCCTCGCTCGTCAGCGACGCCGGCGTCGTAGCCGACCTCACGGCAGGCCTCGGCATCGACTGCATGCATCTTGCATCGAAAGCGCGTGAGGTAATCGCCGTCGAGCGTCAGGAAAAGCTCGCCGAAGCCCTGCGCCACAACGCGGCCGCCCTCGGCATCGACAATATCAAGGTCGTCTGCGACGATTGCCGCGACTATATCTCGACTGTGGCCGACGGCAGCTTCAGCCATGTTTTCATCGACCCCGCGCGCCGCGACGACCAAGGCCGAAGGGTCTACGCCCTGTCGCAATGCACGCCCGACATCGTCGCGATGCTCCCCGAGCTGAGGCGTGTCGCCGCTACCGTCATCATCAAGATGTCGCCCATGCTCGACATTTCGGCCGTGCTTGCAGAGCTGCCCGGCACCTCGACAATCATCTCGTTGGGTACCACTACCGAGTGCAAGGAGCTCATCGCCGTCATCACATCCGTCGCTGAATCAAGCCCGACGGTCGAGGCCGTCACGATACGAAACGACGGCAGCGAGAGCCGCTTTGCCTTCACCCGCGCCGAAGAGGCCGAAGCCCCGACGCCGGTCTACGCTACGCCCGCAACCGGCGACTATATTTACGACCCCTGGCCCGCACTGATGAAAGCCGGCGCGCCCAAGCTCATCTGCAGCCGCTACGGTCTCAGAAAACCGGCGCCCAACACTATGGTGTTCTTCTCGGGCGAGCTTCACGACGATTTCCCCGGCACCGTCTATCAGGTCGCCGAGGTCATCACCTATGAATCAAAGAATATCAAGCGACTTAAAAAGACCTACCCGCTCATCAGCGTCGCCACGCGTAATTTCGACATCAGCGCTGACGCCCTCCGCGCAAAATTAGGCGTAAAAGAAGGCGGTGACCTTCGCTTGCTTGCAATCAGCGACGATCACCACCGTAAATTTATGCTTATCCTCAGACGTATCTGAGTGTCAGCGCATTATTTCTTTTGGAACAGGCGAGCCATCGAGCGTTTGTCTTCGCGCTCTTTGATTGACTGACGCTTGTCATACTCCTTTTTGCCACGGCCTATGCCTATGACGAGTTTCGCCAGGCCGCGGTCGTTGATAAACAGGCGCATAGGCACGATTGTAAAGCCGGCCTCTTTGCCGCTGCGCGACAGGCGGTTGATTTCCTTGCGGTTGAGCAGCAGCTTGCGGTCGCGGCGCGTCTCGTGGTTGTTATATGTGCCGTAGAAATATTCGGCTATATACATGTTTTTGACCCACACCTCGCCGTTGTTGACGTAGCAGAATGTGTCGATGAGGCTCGCCTTGCCGTTGCGCAGAGCCTTTATCTCTGTGCCCGTCAGCACGATTCCGGCCGTGAAGGTTTCGCTGATGTCGTAGTCGAAATTGGCGCGGCGGTTTTTTATGTTGATGTCTTTTGTGTTCATTTTCAATTAATAAGATTGTTGAGCAGGAGCATTATCAGTATCGGCATTACCAACAGCACCGCAACGCATATGACGAGGAATCGCAGCTCGTTGTCGGGCTTGACGGCCATGTAGGCCGACCCTCGGTAGATTATCAGCGCCACAAAGAGCGGCAGGAATTTTATCGGCGTCAGCGATGTCGGCACACAGTTCTCGATGATTTCGATGATAACCGACAGCCCGAGCGTGTATAATATAAACAATGTAATCTTCGTAACGTTCGGTTCGCCCGTGACTACATTTTTCAGCAGCGACTCGAGGGCGATGCGTCCGACGTAGAACGATATGAAGTATGTGCCGAAGAGCGCGACCGCGAGCATCACGACGGTGACTACGCTCAGATGATGGTCGTAAAACAGCCTGGCAAACGTCGACAGCGCCGCTACGGCGAGCAGCGGGTAATAGCCTTTGGCAGCCACCGTGTCGGGGTTCTCGACGGCGGCCGATATGTCTTCCCACCCCTTTGTCGGCGAGAGTATGAGCTGTAATATGTTCTTCAGATACTGTTTCATCGGTGTAGTCTTCATTTTAGGAGTACAAAGTTACACAATAATCGATGTTTTTTCAATCGAAAGTATTATTTTTGTAGCCGGATTAAAAATTAAAACCACTAACCGTAATTTTTATCAACAATGATCAGAAGAATACTTTCAATAGCAGGCAAACCGGGTCTGTATAAACTTGTAAGCCAAGGCAAGAACATGCTCATCGTCGAATCACTCTCGACAGGCAAGCGCACACCTGCATATGCCCACGATAAAGTCATATCACTCAATGATGTATCTATCTACACCCAGGGCGAAGACATGCCTCTCGCCGAGGTGTTCGAGAAGATTGCCAAGGCCAACGACTCGAAGCAGGTCGACCTCAAGCAGTTTGCCGACGACAAGGCTCTCCGCGCCTACTTCGGCGAGATTCTCCCCGAATTTGATCCTGACCGCGTCTACAACAACGACATCAAGAAAGTCTTCTCGTGGTACAACCAGCTCATCGCAGCCGGCGTCACCAAGTTCAAAGACGACGAAATCAAAGAGGACGAAGCTGCCGAGGCCGCCGAGAAGGCCGACAACGCCGAGTAAACGTCTTTTTGAAGAGATAATTGAAAGCTGTCTGAACTTTTTCGATTTCAGACAGCTTTATTTTTATATTCATCGTATATTAGCAGTATGAAGAAATTATATCTCTCGCTATTATTCGCTCTCGCCGTCCTAATGTCTGTCGCGTCGCAGTGGCAGCCCGACATACTCGGCGACGGCTACGAGATGCGCTACGTCGACCAACCCGACGACTATCAGGGCAAGGTGCGCTCGACTGTCGTCCGCAAGAAATCGCCCTGCGGCGGCCGCACGGGCATACTCTATGTCCACGGCTACAACGACTATTTCTTTCAGAAAGAGATGGGCGACCGTTTTGTAGACTCGTGCTATCAGTTCTATGCCTGTCTCTTATACACATCTGACGCTGCCGACGATATGCAGTGTG
>CALZQD010000172.1 GCA_945828175.1 uncultured Bacteroidales bacterium
AGATTCCTCTACGTCTCGTGGGCTCGGAGATGTGTATAAGAGACAGCGGGCATACATCTCGCCCATGCGGCGGGCGTAGACGGGTCGGTCGTCGTATTTGGCGCGCCGAATCAACGAGGCATAGGGGCTGTCGGACATATAGTGGAACCAAGCCGCGGCGACGCCGACGGCATGGTGGCCGCCGAGACGGTGATGCAGCGAATTGAATCCGTCGAGATGGAAGCGCGTGCGCGGCAGCGCGGCCATGCAGCCGACGCAGAGCAGCGTCTCGCCCTCGACGAGCGACTGCCCGCAGACGCGGCAGAGGCGCGGAAAGAGCGCGTCGAGAGCGCCGCGGATGACCGTGCGCGTCATTGTGCCGATTTTATTGCCGCTATTCACTAAATAATGCGTAAATTTGGATTATGATATTATTGAAAGGCATTTTTACAACACCCGAGTTTTATGTCATCGTCAGCGTCATCGCCGCGGCGGTGATTGCCTATATGTCTATCCCCCAGCAGCGTGGCGAGGCTAAGCTTCACCTCCTTGCGGGCGACCTCCTCGCCGGCGACAGCTCGGGCGTCGCACCCTCGCTTACCTTCACCGTCAGAGACGACGGCCGGGTGCTTCTGCGCCGCGACGGCCTCGAGGGCATATACTCATCGGGGGCTGTCTCGCTGGCCGTCAAGGTCATAGGCTTCGACATTTTCATCGAGGAGCGGCTGTCGGCGGGCTACGATGGCGAGCCGGTGTCGGCGGCTTTCTTCGACCTCGATTTCATGGCTCCCGAGTGGTATCATATCAAATACAACAGCGAGCCGACGGGTCGTTTCGCAGCCATGTCGCTGCACGTCAGGCCGGGCATTGTGCTGACCAAGGAGCTCGTGCGCTGAGCAGCGTCAGCCGCCGAAAACGCCGAGGAACCAGGTCGATATGGCGACGTAGATGAGCAGGCCGACGATGTCGTTCGACATCTGGATGAAGGGACCGGTGGCGAGCGCCGGGTTGATATGGAGCTTCTCGAGGGTCAGCGGCACGATGGTGCCGAGCAGCGTCGCGAACATCACCACAGCGAAGAGCGACACCGACACAGAGAGCGTCACGGCGAGGTCGCCGGGCATCATCAGCAGATTATAGACGAGTATGACGGCCGAAATTATCGTGGCGTTGAGCAGGCCGATAAGCACTTCCTTGCCGAGCTGTTTGGAGAATTCCTTGACGTTGAGCGAACCGTTGGCGAGGCCCTGGACGACGATAGCCGAGGCCTGGACGCCGACGTTACCGCCGGTGCCACCGATGATGGGGATAAAGAGCGCCAGAGCCGTGCAGACGGCGAGTTGCTGCTCGAAGCCGCCGAGAATCAGCGACGCGAGGATACCCGAGGCGATGCCAATTAGCAGCCAGGGGATGCGCGCCTTGGTTTGGGCGAAGATGCTGTCGTCGGCGTCGACGTCTGACGAGATACCCGAAGCCAACTGGTAGTCGCGCTCGCTCGATTCACGCACCTGATCCATGACGTCGTCGACGGTGATGCGGCCTATCAGACGCCCGATGGAGTCAACGACGGGCATAGCCACGAGGTCGTATTTCTCGAAATCGAGGGCGACCTCGTCAATCGGCGCGTCGGCCTTGACGCTGACGGGGTCGGGCTCCATGACGTGCTTAATCTTCGACACCGAGGGATGGGTGATCATCTTTTTGAGCGGGAAGATGCCGCGGAGCTTATAGTCGTTGTCGACTACATATATATAATAGACCTCGTCCATCTCCTCGGCCTGCATCCTCATCTCCTTGATGCACTCGGGCATCGACCAGTTTTCGTTGACGACGATCATCTCGGTGCCCATAAGGCCGCCGGCGGTGTCTTCGTCGTATTTGAGGAGGTCGATGATGTCGCCGGCCTGCTCGACGTCGTCGATGTGCGAGAGAATCTCCTCGCGGTCGTCCTCGTCGAGCTGCTGGATAAGGTCGACGGCGTCGTCGGTGTCGAGGTGGTCGATCTGTTTGGCGATTTCCTCGGCGGGCATGGCGTCGAGGAGCTTGAGTCGGTCGTCTTCGTCGAGCTCCATGAGCATGTCGGCGGCCGTGTCGGCGTCGAGCAGCCGGTAGAGGTATTCGGCTTCCTCGAGTTCGAGCTCCTTATAGAGCTCGGCGATGTCGGCTGGGTGGAGTTTAGCGAGCTCCTGACGGGCCTCGGCCTCGTTGTTTGAGCTGACTATCTTCTTGATGTGTTCGAGATATTCGGGGGTGAAATCTTTCATTTTTCAGCGGTGCTTAGGCTTTGCGCAATTCGTTGACAAGATTGGTTAACTCGATAAACTGAGCTACCGAAAGCTGTTCGGGTCTCAGCCCCATCATGGCGGAGTCGGGCAGGTCGGCACCGGCCGGCAACAGCCCCCGCAGAGAATTGCGCAGCGTCTTGCGCCGCTGACCGAAGGTGGTCTTTACGACAGTCTTGAACAATGCCTCGTCGCAGCCGAGGGTGCGCACGTCGTTGCGTTTCATGATGATGACGCCCGACTTGACTTTTGGCGGCGGATTGAAGACGTGTTCGCTGACGGTGAAGAGATATTCGATGTCATACCAGGCCTGCAGAAGCACCGAGAGGATGCCGCGGGCTTTGGTACCCTCGCGGGCGGCCAGACGTTCGGCCACCTCGCGCTGAAGCATGCCCGAGCAGACGGGCACCAGGTCTTTGTTGTCGAGGATCTTGAAGAATATCTGCGACGAGATATTGTAGGGATAATTGCCGATGACGCCGAACTGACGGCCGCCGAAGACTTCGGCGAGGTCGAGCCTGAGGAAATCGCCCTCGATGATGCGTCCGTCGAGGGCCGGAAACTCGCGCTCGAGATATTCGACGCTCTCGCTGTCGATCTCGATGACCTTTAGATCGCGGCCCTTCTCGAGGAGGAACTGCGTCAGCACGCCCATGCCCGGCCCGATTTCGAGCAGAGTGAGGTCGGGAGCGACATCCATCGTCGAGGCGATGCGCTCAGCCACCGACAGATCGGTCAGGAAATGCTGTCCGAGTGCTTTTTTAGGTTTTACGCGTGTCATCGGTTGTGGTTTTTAGACTTACAAAATTAAGCCATTAATCTCAAACCGTCAAAAAAACATCAAAAATTCACTCGCAATTCGCTCGCAAGCAAATGAATCGACGACGACGGATTGGCGTAAGGCTCTTTGACGGCGGCTCTTGCGGCAGCCGGGCCGATGTTCTCGACAAGCAATTTTTTCATTGCTGCAGAGAAACTGCCCTTGATATATTCAGGGTCTTTGGCTTTGAGCCGTGCAAGGCAATCTGCCGAGCTCATTTCGCGGGTTATATCGCCGTAATGCAACAGAAACCAGTATTCGATGCAAGGATTTGACAGCAAAAGTATTGCATCCTTGATTTTAGACAGACGCGCGAGCGTCCCGTCGACATCGAGATCGAACATCAGGAAGGTCTTGTCGCCGGGGGTTGTAAACCTGTCGCGCCGACAGCGGTCGATATAAGGCTGGGAGATGTTTGAATCGCTGACCCTCGCGATGATTTCGACCGGCACACGGAAGCTGCGGCGCAGCAAGTCGACATACGCAGCCTCGGTTTTACCCTCGCAGAAGACGAAAAATGTAGGATTCATTTTCTTGCCTCTCGGCAGTTTAGCTTTTCGTGCCATAGTCAGATGCCCTCAAATTCGTTTATATAAGGCACGGCGTCGAAGCGTCCCTGGAGGTAGGCTTTCTCGAGATCCATCTTTTCGCGGAAGTCCTTGTAGTCGAAGAGCGAATAGAGGTCGCTCGAGCCGTCGGCGCGCTTGTTGACAAAGAAAATCTGGTCTTTGCGGAAGCGCGACATGTCGAGCAGATGGGTATTGTGGGTCGTGAATATCAGCTGGGCCGAACTGCTGTTGTGGAAGAGGCTGATAAGGTACTCGACAAGTCGCGTATGAAGACTCGTCTCGACTTCGTCGAGAAACATCACCTTGTTGTTTCGCACGACGTCCATCACCATGAGCATCAGCCTGAAAAGTATCTTGGTGCCGTCAGACTCCTCGGTGTTGAAATCAAAGGGCAGTGCGGGATTTCGGCGGTGGAATGTCGTCAGCAAGCCGTCTTTATAAGTAAATTCGACGATGTCGCTGTCGGCGGCCTTGAGTACGCGCAGCACAGCCTCCTTGTTGTCGCCGAGAAAACGGTCGGTCACAACAGAAGTCTTGCCGGGATAGCTGAACACGAGCTTGTCGTTGAACCAGCGGTAGATTTCTTTGGCCTTATCGCGATCCATCTGGCTCGCGCGCGAGAGAAAAAGGGTCTTTCGCGAAGTGTTCGACGCGACGTCCATCGGGCGGCGGATGACCGAGGCAAACTCATATTTGTCCTTTTTGTCGCCGCCGATGCGCTCGTCGCGCGAGAAAATCAGGGCTTTGCGCCCGCGGGGATAGTAATAGAGACTCTCGGTGATGATTTCTTTCTGTGTGCAGCTGAATGAATATTCATGCTCGACGCCATCGACGAGATAACGTATGTAGAACTCGCTCGGCGCATCGGCGTCACCGAACTTAAACTGTCTCTTATACACATCTCCGAGCCCACGAGACGTAGAGGAATCT
>CALZQD010000173.1 GCA_945828175.1 uncultured Bacteroidales bacterium
CTACACACTGCATATCGTCGGCAGCGTCAGATGTGTATAAGAGACAGGTCGTCTCGTCATCCCCGTCTCGCCGATGAACAAGCGCCGCATCCCCGGCATCGTGCACGACGAGTCGGCTTCGGGCAAGACTGTCTTCATCGAGCCCTCAGAGGTCGTCGAGGCAAACAATAAAATCCGCGGCCTGCAGCTCGACGAGCGCCGCGAGGAAAACCGCATCCTCATTGCCCTCACCGACCAGATTCGCCCCTATGTCGACGAACTTCTCGCTTCGTATGCCGTGCTTGGCCTCTTCGATTTCATCGTCGCCAAGGCCCGCTACGCCATGAGCGTCGGCGCTGCCATGCCCACGGTCGTGTCAGGCCCCGCGATGGAGTGGTGGCGCGCCCGCCATCCGGTTCTCGAGGAGTCGCTCAAGCGCCAGGACAAGCCTGTCGTGCCTCTCGATATCGAACTCGACTCAGACCGTCGCCTGCTCGTCGTCTCAGGCCCAAACGCCGGCGGCAAGTCGGTGACACTCAAGACCGTCGCGATCATCCAGTATATGGCCCAGTGCGGCGTACTGCCGACCCTCGAGTCTAACTCGCGCATGGGCCTCTTCGAGAACATCTTCATCGACATCGGCGACGACCAGTCGATTGAGGATGACCTCAGCACCTACTCGTCGCACCTGCGCAACATGAAATTTTTCTATCAGCGCGGCAACAGCGACACCCTCATCCTCATCGACGAGTTCGGCGCAGGCACCGAGCCGCAGATTGGCGGCGCCATAGCCCAGGCTCTTCTCAGGCAGTTCAACGCCAAAGGCATGTGGGGCGTCATCACCACCCACTTCCGCAATCTCAAGCAGTTTGCCGACGACACCCCGGGTCTCGTCAACGGCTCGATGCTCTATGACCGCCATCTGATGAAGCCGTTATTTAAGCTCTCAATCGGCAATCCCGGCAGCTCTTTCGCCGTCGAGATAGCCCGCAAGACGGGTCTTCCCGAAGAGATTATCGCCGACGCCGAGGAGATTGTCGGCAGCGATTATATCAACTCCGACAAATACCTGCTCGACATCAACCGCGACAAACGCTATTGGGAGAACAAACGCCTTGCTATCAGACAGAAAGAGAAAAAGCTCGAGCAACTCATCGAGAAATACGAAACCGACGCCGAGACCCTGCGCACCTCGCGCCGCGAAATCATCAACGAGGCCAAGGAAGAGGCCAAACGCATCATTGACGGCAGTAATGCCGCCGTCGAGCGCACCATCCACGAGATCAAACGCGCTCAGGCCGAGAAAGAGAAGACCCGCGAGGCGCGTCAGCAACTCGTCGAGAGCCGCCGTTCGCTCGAAACCAAAGATCACGAGTCGTCGCTGCGCACCATCGCCGGAAAGCGCAAGAAGAAAAAGACGCCCGCCGCAGCGGCTCCCAAACCGGCCGAGGCCATCACTGTCGGCACCAACGTCATCCTCGACGGCGGCAACACCGTCGGCACCGTCGAGTCAATCAATGGCAAAGAAGCCACCGTCATCTTTGGCAACATCAAGACGACGGTCAAACTCAACCGCCTGACCCCGACCTTGCGTCGCGCCGACAGCGGCGTCACCCGCGCGGCCTCGTTCATCAGCGTCGCCTCTAACGCCGCCGAGCGCGAGCGCCAGCTCAATTTCAAACCCGAGATTGACCTCCGCGGCCAGCGCGTCGACGAGGCTCTGCAGAACGTCACTTACTTCATCGACGATGCCATACGCTTCGGTAGCGCGCGCGTCAGAATTCTCCACGGCACCGGCACAGGTGCCCTGCGTCAGTATATACGCAACTACCTCGATACCGTTCAGGGCATCAGGGGCTACCACGACGAAGACGTCCGCCTTGGTGGCGCCGGCATCACCGTCGTCGAGCTATAAAAAGGTAAAAAGCAGAATTAAAGCAAATTAATTCAAAATTCAACATTCAAAATTCCAAATTACTTGAGGTACTTGCTCACAAGTTCCTCATATTCGGGCGTCTCTTTGAATTCTTCAATCCAGATGTTGAGCGAGTCGCGCAGCGCCGTCTTGTCTTTGTTGAGCATCCACGGCTGGAACTGGTTGAGAGATATGGGGGTTGAGATGTCGAGGTCGGGATATTGCGCGGCGAGGCGGCGGGCCACGGCCTCGTTGACTACGGCCTGCTTGATTTCACCGGTAGCCGTCAGTATCACAAGATGTTCCGACGTCAGCCCCGGCTTGGTTTCGATATAAATCGTGTCGCCCATCTCGTGCGATAGGTTGCGCAGGCGCGATATTGCGGGCGAGGCTTCGGCCACCCAGACAGTGTCACTTAACAGGCGCATCTGCGCCGGTATCTCAATCGCAGTCGAGTCAGCCGTTGTGTCACGTCGGGTCACCAATACCTGTCGGTCGACGTAGATGTTGTCGGTCAGAAGGAAGACATCGCTGATTTTCTTCGTCGACGGCACCGAGGCGATTACGACGTCGAATTCGCCCTTGTGCAGCCCGTCGAATGCATATTCGAGCGGCGCGAAGGGCTGAAAGACCACGGGCAGCCCGTGGCGTCGCGCTATCGCTTTCATCACTTCATATTCGAAGCCTACGGCCGTGTCGCCCGAGAACGTGTAGGTCATCGGCGACATCTCTATCGCCACGGCCACGGTGTCGCCGCCGGGACGCTTGTAGACTTCGGCTATCGAGCCCTTGTGGCTTATGCTGCAGCGCCCGGCAAACCACATCAGCGCCAGGACAATTATCAGCAGCCCCACGAGTATAGGCATCTTTCCTTTTATCGGTTCTGTTTTCATGTCAGACTTTGCGGCACATCAGTGTGTCGTTATAGCTATAACAAAATTTCTCGGGCTTAGTTGGCGAAATCGACCGACACGCCAAGCTGCAGGCGCCTCGGATTGAGCGGGTAGTCAGGCACGGCGAAGTAGTTGTTGCCGCCGAAAAGCCCCTGGTTGAAATGCGAGAAGAGCACAAAGAAGCGCGCCTTCGACAGCTTCATGTTGGCGTAGATGTTCATAAACGGGTAGTTGCCGACCTTGACGTTGCGCTGGGTCGCGAACGACGCCGTAGCGGGCTGATAGGCAAGGCCGTAGTAGCTCGTGTAGTAGTCGCAGTCGACGCCGAGCTGCACATGGAGCGTCGCCACTTTGAAGAGCAGGAAGAGGTTCGAGTAGACCGCGAGCTTCGGCAGCGGTATAACCTCGTCGTTCGATGACGTCTGGTAGGTTATGCGGTTGTTCCAGTTGAGTATGCCGACGCGGAAGTTCTGGTTGAGCCGCGCCGAGAATACCTGTATGTTCGAGCCGTGCTGCGTCGGCAGGAAATTTTCGTTGAAGTAGATGTTGTTCTGTATATTGTCTACGTCGACCGACAGCGACGTGCCGCTGAAGGGCAGGTCGAGGCGTCCGCCGAAGTTGACGCGCCTGATTTTGCTGAAATCGTTTTTCCAGATGAAGTGGTTCGACAGGTAGTTGTTGAGCAGGTAGGGCGTTGTCTCGTTGTGGAATCCGCCCTGCGCCGCAATCGTCACCGTGTCGCCGAAGAGCTTGAAGCGTGTCGCCAGCGAGCCGTTGATCTTGACCTCGCCGACAGCGTCGCCGATGAGGCCGAACTCGGCGTTGGCGTTATAGGTCAGTATCGACCCTTTCTGCTTGCTCAGCTGACCGCCGACCCACAGCAGATTCTGCGTCGCCTTCGGCTCAATCGTGCCTATGCCCTCGGGGAAGGGCGTCAGGCCGTAGTCGGGATTCTCGCGGTCGAGTGTGTCAGGCGTCTGAGTGTAGCGCCTGATTTCGTGCGTAACATATGCCGCCATACCGAATTTGGCGTATTTGTTGAAGCCCTCGAGCATCGAGATGCCTAAGGTGTTCGACAACGACCAGTATTTCGTGTGGTCGCGCGTCTGCCGGTTGTCGAGGTAGGTGTTCTCGAAAAACTCGCTCGTCTCCGACGGCGATTTGTCGATAAACGTGTGCTTGCCGCTCTTGTAGCGCAGCGTCCAAATGAACGACGACACGGGTATATATGTGCGTTTAACCGTCGTGTCGTTGATCTCCTCCTCGTGCCAGTAGCCAACCTTATAGCGGCTGTTGAGCATCAGGTCGTCGCCGCTGTAGCGCGTGTGGGCATCGGTCAGGTTTGTCGGTATCGACTTAGGATTTATCGACGACACGCCGCCCTGCAGCTGCGCCGGGTCTTTGATATAGAGCACGTCGGTGATACCGCCGTTCTCTTTGTTGAGCATATTGAAGTGGTTGAAATAGCCCTGGAACTCATATCGGTCGCCCATATACGAGCCCGATGCGCCCCAGATCAGGTCTTTCGTCGCCTGATAGTTATAGCTGCCTTTCGAGTAGATGTAATCGATCATCGCGCCTATCTGCGCCTTGGCGTTGACGTTGCCCGAGAAATTCGCCCGCAGGCGTTCCTGCGACGTCTCGCGTCCGCCAGAGGTGTTGAACGACAGCAGCGTCATCGGTATTCGGGTGTTATAGAAGCGGTTAGTCTTCTCGTTTGGTAACCACACAGCCAATGCGCTGTCTCTTATACACATCTCCGAGCCCACGAGACGTAGAGGAATCTC
>CALZQD010000174.1 GCA_945828175.1 uncultured Bacteroidales bacterium
GCTCATGACGGTGTAGGTGAGGTTGAGGCGGTTGAACTCAATCTGGCGGGGGCAGTAGCTCTCGTCGGCGAGCTCCTTGACGAAGTATTCGTAGAGCGGACGGTGGACCTCGAACTCAAGGGTGCATATCGAGTGGGTTACACCCTCGAAGTAGTCGCTCTGGCCGTGGGCGAAGTCATACATGGGGTAGACTTTCCAGGTTGTGCCGGTGCGGTGGTGGGGGTGCTTGATGATGCGGTACATGATGGGGTCGCGGAAGTGCATATTGGGCGACGCCATGTCGATTTTGGCGCGGAGCACGCGGGCGCCCTCGTCAAACTCGCCGGCATTCATGCGCATGAACAGGTCGAGATTCTCCTCGACACTGCGGTTGCGGTAGGGGCTTTCCTGGCCGGGAACGGTCGGGGTGCCTTTCTGAGCGGCGATTTCCTCTGATGTCTGGTCGTCGACATAGGCTTTGCCTTCCTTGATTAGGCGGACAGCCAGGTCGAAGAGTTTGGGGAAATAGTCGGACGCATAGTATTCGCGGTCGCCCCAGTCGAAGCCGAGCCAGTGGATGTCCTCGCGGATCGAGTCGACATACTCGACGTCTTCCTTGACGGGGTTTGTGTCGTCGAAACGGAGGTTACATGTGCCGCCGAATTTCTCGGCGACGCCGAAGTCCATGCAGATGGCCTTGGCATGGCCGATATGGAGATAGCCGTTAGGTTCGGGCGGGAAACGAGTATTGAGTCTGCCGCCGTTCTTGCCGGCCTGCAGGTCGTCCCACACTGCCTGTTCAACAAAATTCAGACTACGACGCTCGGTCGATTCGCATTCGTTTGTTTCTGCCATCTGTTTAAATTTTAAGGATTTTTCTAAAATAAAGTGCAAAAATAAGCATTTTCGCCGTAAACGGCGCTATCAGGAGTCAGAAATTTTGGAGAATCATCACCTGACGGGGCTCGAGGGTCATTTCTTCGGCGATGGTGACGGGCTTGCCTGAGATGATGTCGGTCATAGTCGTTCCATAGGGCAGTATCTCGAGAGTGCGCTCCATCGTGACCTTGTTGGGCACGTCGCGGCCGTTGAGCCGCACGATGACGTCCTTGTCGCCGAGCTTGCGGCGGTAGGCGCAGATACCGTTCCGGGACATGAAATGACGGAGCGAACCCCTGGCTATGACCTCGTTGGCCTCGCCGCGGCGCCACTGAAGGGAGCTTCGACATATAGTCACAGGCTTCGTTCTGGAGCGGGGTGCGGCCCTCGCGGGTGAAGGAGTTGACCATGCCGGTCCACCAGTAAGGGGCTCAATCTTGTCGACGATCGCCTACTTGGGGGCACCGAACATGCTCGCGCCGGCCATGAGGGCGAGCGACAGAATCGAGAATCGTCTTTTCATTGCGCGTAAATATCGATATATGACGCGATTATTCGTTTTCGAGGAGGAAACGCTCGACGTCGAGGGCGGCGCGGCAACCCATGCCGGCGGCCGAGATGGCCTGGCGGTAAATCGGGTCGGCGACGTCGCCGGCGGCGAAGACGCCCGGGACGTTGGTGGCCGTTGTCGGCGATGCTACCTTAATATAGCCCTGGTCGTCGAGCTCGACGTAGGGGGCGAAGACCTCGGTGTTGGGCTTGTGGCCGATGGCGAGGAAGAAGCCGTCGATGGCAATGTCGTAGCGGTTTTCATTCTCAGTGCCTACGTTGGTGACAAGATGGGCGCCCTCGAGGACCTCGTCGCCGAAGAGGCCGACGGTGTTGGTGTTGAAGAGCACCTCGATTTTGCTGTTGTCGAAGACGCGCTGCTGCATGACCTTAGAGGCACGGAGCACGTCGCGGCGCACGATGAGATAGACTTTCTTGGCGAGGCCGGCGAGGTAAAGGGCTTCCTCACAGGCGGTGTCACCGCCGCCGACAACGGCGACCGTGCGGTTGCGGTAGAAGAATCCGTCGCAGGTGGCGCAGGCCGAGACGCCCATGCCGAGATATTTCTGCTCGTCTGGCAGGCCGAGATAGCGGGCGGCGGCGCCGGTTGAGATGATTATAGCCTCGGCCATGACGGTCTCGTTACCGTTGACCGTGACCTTGAAGGGACGCTCGCTCATGTCGACGGCCGAAACGCGGCCGACGCGGATATCGGCGCCGAAACGACGTGCCTGAGCGCGGAGGTCGTCCATGAGTTTGGGACCCGTGATGCCGTCGGGATAACCGGGGAAATTCTCGATTTCGGTAGTTGTAATGAGTTGGCCGCCGGGCTGTGGGCCTTCGATGACGACGGGAGAGAGATTAGCGCGCGAAGCGTAGATGGCCGCGGTGAAACCGGCAGGGCCCGAGCCTATGATGAGGCATTTGATTATTTCAGGTTGCATAGTGGGTTTATTGTTGGGGGGTTAGTATATTCTGAGGCGTTAGCGGAGGTCGACGGTTTCGGCCGAGGGGTGGAGCTTGGTGTCGTAGACGAAGGCGCTGCGGGGGATGGCCTTGCCGATTTTGACGTTGGCGATGTTGGCAATCAGGCGACTGCCGTTGGTGAAGACGGCGACGACGCGGGTCGGGAGGTTGCGGGCCGTGTCGATAGAGAGCTCGGCGCTGACGATGGAGCTGCCGGGCTTGAGGGGCTTGAGTTCGATGGTGCGGACGCTGCCCTCGGTGCGGACGACGCGGGCTGAATATTTCGACATCGAGGCGTTGATGATTTCAACGGGGTTGGTCTCGAGGAGTTCGTCGGCGGTGGGCTCGGTGATGTTGACCTCTTCGTTTTCAGGGACGTAGGTCCACTGGGTCTTGCCGTCGTACCATATCGACAGGCGGTCGGTGATGAGCTTGAAACAGCGTCCGCTCATTGTCAGCGAGCCGGGAATCTGGCCGTTGTCGCTGTCGAGGAGGAATGTCGCCGTCAGCGAGGGCGCGGCCTTGAGGGCGGCGCTGCATTTGGTTACGGTCGTCTTGGCCGGCTCGGCGGCATAGGCGGCGAAGGCGAGGCAGACCGCAACGACGAGGGCGGCTACCTTATTATATATCGCTTTTATTTTCATATCTGTCAAACGCTCTGCGGGCGGTTTAGGTTTTAGAACTCTTAGAGATAGCTCTCGACTGAGATCGGGTCGACGAGCACCTGGCGGGGCTTGGCGCCCTGGGCGGGGCCGACGATGCCGGCAGCCTCGAGCTGGTCCATGATTTTGCCGGCCTTGTTGTAGCCGATGCTGAAACGGCGCTGGAGCGACGAGGTCGATGCCGACGATTGGGTGACGATAAAGCGGGCGCACTGTGCGAAAAGCGGGTCGCGCTGCGAGGGGTCGCTCATGTCGGGGAGGTCGGCGCCGGCTGCGTCGTTGGGAGCCTCGGGGAGGAGATAGGCGGTCTCAAAGCCGATCTGCGAATTGACGTGGTTGACGATGGCCTCGACCTCGGGGGTGTCGATGAGGCCGCACTGTACGCGGGTAATCTTACCGTTCTCGAGCACGAGCATGTCGCCGCGGCCGATGAGCTGATGGGCGCCGGTGCGGTCGAGGATGGTCTTGCTGTCGACAGCCTGCGAGGTCTTGAAGGCGATACGCGCGGGGAAGTTGGCTTTGATGACGCCGGTGATGACGTCGGTCGAAGGACGCTGTGTGGCGATGATGACGTGCATGCCAACGGCGCGGGCTTTCTGAGCCAGACGGGCGATGGGGAATGAAATCTCCTTGCCGGCCATCATGACGAGGTCGGCAAACTCGTCGACGATGACGACGATATACTGCATATACTTGTGACCATGCTCGGGATTGAGCTGGTGACGCGAGAACTTGGCGTTATACTCTTCGATAGAGCGCACCATGGCCGTCTCGAGCAGCGTATAGCGGGCCTCCATCTCGACGCAGAGCGAGGCGAGAGTGCGGGCAGCGTCGTCGGGATCGGTGATGATAGGATTCTCCTGGTCGGGGAGCTTGGCGAGATAGTGGCACTCGAGAGGGCGGAAGATGCTGAACTCAACCTTCTTGGGGTCGATGAGCACGAACTTGAGCTCAGAGGGGTGCTTGGCGTAGAGCAGCGAGGCGATGATGCAGTTGAGGCCGACCGACTTGCCCTGGCCGGTGGCACCTGCGACAAGCAGGTGGGGCATCTTGGCGAGGTCAGAGATGAAGACCTCGTTGGAAATGGTAGTGCCCATGGCGACGGGCAGCCTCATTTCCTTGATTTTATCCTGATATTTCTTCGACGAGAGGATTGTGCGGATCGAGACAATCTGCGGATCGCGGTTAGGCACCTCGATGCCGACGGTGCCGCGTCCGGGGATAGGCGCGATGATGCGGATGCCGATGGCCGAGAGGCTGCGGGCAATGTCATCCTCGAGGCGCTCGATCTGAGCTATTCTGACGCCGTCGGCGGGGACAACCTCATAGAGGGTGACCGTCGGGCCGACAGTGGCCTCGATGCGCTGAATCTCGACCTTATAGTTGCGGAGAGTCTTGATGATTAGATCTTTGTTCTGCTGCTGCTCTTCCATGTCGAAGGCCTTGGCCTCGGGACGCTCGGTGAGGAGGTCAATCGAGGGGAAGACCTGTCTCTTATACACATCTCCGAGCCCACGAGACGTAGAGGAATC
>CALZQD010000175.1 GCA_945828175.1 uncultured Bacteroidales bacterium
AGATTCCTCTACGTCTCGTGGGCTCGGAGATGTGTATAAGAGACAGCCACTTCATTATAGCTTGATTTTTATGGCGGAGCGTGTTGGTCCCGCTATTATTTCTTTATGACCTTCGAGAGCGACTTCTTGATGTCGCCGAAGATATTCTCGACTTCGCCGTTGCCGTTGATGGCGTGGTATTTGCCTTCGTTCTTGTAGTAATCCTTCAGGGGTGAGGTCTGTTTGTGGTAAACATCAAGGCGCTTCTTGATGGTGTCGATGTTGTCGTCGGCGCGGCCCGATTCCTTGCCGCGGCGGAGCATGCGGTCGACGAGGTCTTTTTCCTCGACTTCGAGGCCTACGACGGCGTCGACGGCGGCATTACGCTCGGCGAGCATGGCGTTGAGAGCCTTTGCCTGGGGGATAGTGCGGGGGAAGCCGTCGAAGATGACGCCCTTGGCCGTCTTCTCGGGCTGGCTGTCGAGAACGTCGGCCAGCACCTTGACCATCAGGTCGTCGGGGATGAGCTGTCCTTTCGATATGTAACTGTCGGCGATGACGCCGAAATCTGTGCCGCGCGCGATATGGTCGCGAAGCACTTCGCCTGTCGAGATATGATGCAGGCCGTACTCATTGATTATACGTTCGCTCTGGGTGCCTTTGCCGCTTCCCGGAGCGCCAAATATCACAACATTAAACATGTCTATGTGAGTTATGTAGATGTAGATTTACCTATTCCTAAAACAATCGTCGTGGGCTCAATGTTGCTCCTTCAGGACATAAATGTCGTTGAGGTTGCGCGCATGGCCGTTGAGATCGAGACCGAAGCCGATGATAAACTTCTTCGGGATCGAGAATCCGACGTAGTCGGGCGACACGTTTTTCTCGAGAGCCTCGGGCTTGAAGAGCAGTGTCGCGATTTTGATTTCGGCGGGATTCTGTTTCTTGAGAATGTTGATCAGGCGGTCGATGGTGTTGCCGGTGTCGACGATGTCTTCGACGACGATCACCGTGCGGCCCTCGATGCTCTGGTCGAGGCCGAGGACTTCCTTGATGACGCCTGTCGACGAAGTTCCTTCGTAACTTTTCAGACGAATGAACGCTATCTCGGCGTCAATCGTCTCGGCGGCTCTGAAAAGGTCGCTGGCAAAAGGAAATGCCCCGTTCAGCACACATAAGAACAGGGGCATTTTGCCGGCGCAATCGCGCGTAATCTCTCGGCCCAGCTCCTCGATACGGGCCTTTATGTCTTTATTGGCTATATAAGGCTCAAATGTGAGCCCTTCGTAAGTCACTTCCTTCATTATTTCAGAAATTTGTGCAAAGGTAGTAAAAAATTGCCAAAGCAAAACAGCATTCGGCAATTTTTTTATCCTTATTGTCGCGAAGTATTTCCGCGGGGTCAGTTGTTGAGATACCAGTCGTAGAGACGCACGATGCCGTCGTCGAGTTCGACCTTGTGGCGCCAGCCGAGGCTGTGAAGCTTGCTGACGTCGCAGAGCTTGCGCAACGTGCCGTCGGGCTTGGTCTTGTCCCAGACGATTTCGCCCTTGAAACCGACGGTCCGTCGGGCTTTCTCGGCGAGTTCGGCGATGGTCAGCTCGATGCCTGTGCCGACGTTGATGTGGGTGTTGCGCACCTCCTTGCCGTCGCCGCAGAGGTCTTTGAAGCTGACGTTGAGCAGCACATAAACCGATGCGTCGGCCATGTCCTCGCTCCAGAGAAACTCGCGCAGCGGCGTGCCGCTGCCCCAGAGTTCGAGGCGGTCGGCGTGGATGCCGAATCGCGCGAGCTCGGCGTCGATTTCGGCGTCGCTTGTTTTGGCCGGGTCGGCTATGCCCGAGGTGGGGCGCTTGGCGAGGTCGGCCCTGACGGCGTCGTAGTCGCCCTCGTTTAGCAGCCGGGCGATGTGGAGCTTGCGTATCATCGCGGGCAGCACATGCGAGTTCTCGAGATGGAAGTTGTCGCGCGGGCCGTAGAGGTTGGTAGGCATCACGGCGATGTAGTCGGTGCCATACTGGAGGTTGAACGACTCGCACATCTTCAGTCCGGCGATTTTTGCGATGGCATACGGCTCGTTGGTGTATTCGAGCGGCGATGTCAGCAGGGCGTCCTCGGTGATGGGCTGGGGTGCCTCGCGGGGATAGATGCAGGTCGAGCCGAGGAAGAGCAGGTGCTTGACGCCGTGGCGGAAGGCTTCGCCGATGACATTCTGCTGTATCTGCAGGTTCTCGTAGATGAAGTCGGCGCGGTAAATCGAGTTGGCCATGATGCCGCCGACGTGGGCTGCGGCCAGGACGACAGCGTCGGGGCGCTCGCGGTCGAAGAATTCACGTACGGCGACGCCGTCGAGCAGGTCGAGTTCCTTATGGGTATGCCCGACGAGGTTGGTGTAGCCACGCGACATCAGGTTCTGCCAGATGGCCGAGCCGACGAGGCCGCGGTGGCCGGCAACGTATATTTTTGAATCTTTCGTCAGCATGATTTCGAGGCTTCTTTTTTGACCATATCGACGTCTGAGTCGACCATGATTTCGACCAGACGCTCAAACGATGTCTTGCGCGGATTCCAGCCGAGCACCTTGCGCGCTTTCTCGGGATTGCCCAGGAGCTCCTCGACCTCGGCGGGGCGGAAGAATGCCGGGTCGACTTCGACGAGCACACGTCCGTTGTCGTCGATGCCGCGCTCGTCGAGACCGTGGCCCTCCCACCGGAGATTGATGCCGACGCGGCGGAAGGCGAGCGTCGTGAACTCGCGGACGCTGTGATATTCGCCCGTGGCGATGACGAAATCGTCGGGTTCGGGCTGCTGGAGTATCAGCCACATACACTCGACGTAGTCGGCTGCGTAGCCCCAGTCGCGCTTGGCGTTGAGATTGCCGAGGTAGAGGCGGTCCTGAAGGCCGGCGGCGATGCGCGCGGCAGCGAGGGTAATCTTGCGGGTGACGAAGTTTTCGCCGCGGCGCTCCGACTCGTGGTTGAAGAGGATGCCGTTGGCGGTGAACATGCCGTAGCTCTCGCGATAGTTCTTCATGATCCAGAACGAATAGAGCTTGGCCACGGCGTATGGCGAGCGCGGATGGAAAGGCGTCGTCTCGCACTGCGGCACTTCCTCGACTTTGCCGAAGAGCTCGGAGGTCGAGGCCTGATAGATGCGGCATTTCTTTTCCATGCCGAGGATTCTGACGGCCTCGAGCAGACGGAGGGTGCCGACGGCGTCGGTCTCGGCGGTATATTCGGGTACGTCGAACGAGACTTTGACGTGGCTTTGCGCTGCGAGGTTATAGATTTCGTCGGGACGGGTCTCGCGTATTATTCTGATGAGTGACGATGAGTCGGTCATGTCGCCGTAGTGGAGGTGGATGCGGCGCGCGTTGTGCTGGTCTCTGATCCAGCCCTCGAGGTAGAGATGCTCGATGCGTCCGGTGTTGAACGACGAGCTGCGGCGGATGATGCCGTGTACCTCATAGCCTTTTTCGAGGAGGAATTCGGCCAGATAGGAACCGTCCTGGCCGGTGATGCCTGTTATTAGTGCGGTTGGCATGATGCTATAGTTTGTTAGTTAATGTATCAGTTTTAAAATCTCGGTGAGTCTGTCTATAACAATTCTCGGGCGGTAAATACCCGCGACATCGTTGAGATTCTGGCTGTGGATGTTGACTCCGCGGCTGTCGCGCAGCATCACGGTCGTCCATCCGGCGAGATTGGCGTTGACGAAATCTTTGGCCGGATTGTCGCCGGCATAGACGAGGCGTCGGGGCGACGGCGCTGTGTTGGCGACGTTCATGTAGGCCAGCGGCGTGTGTTTGTCGGCGCCGGTCTCGCCGCTGATGTAAATCCTGCCGGGGGCGAAGTAGCGGTATAGGCCCAGTGCCTCGATTTTGTTGCGCTGCGTCGTCGAGCGGCCGTCGGTGATGAGGGCGATGTCGATGCTGCGGCGCCGCAGCTCGGCGAGCGTCTCCTCGGCCACGGGGTCGAGGGTGATGTCGGGCTTATGGTTGCGGTAGATGTCGAGCAGGTCGGCGATGGTGTAGCCGGTGAAGCCCATGTCGCCGAGATAGGCGAGCAGAGCGTCGAAAGCGTCGGCACCCTCGGCCATCACCCGGCGCAGCGTCGCGGCCTCGATGCCGGTTGCGGCGGCTATGGCTTCGGCCACGGTATTACGGCCCGACTCTACAAAGTCGCGTTCTTTGTAGAGCGTGTCGTCGAGGTCGAAAGCTATTATCGTGGCCATGATTGTCAGGCGATTGTGCGGCGTATGATAGAGATGACTTCGTCGAGGTCGCTGTCGGTCAGCGATGAGCCGCTGGGCAGGCAAAGGCCTGTGTCAAACAGTTTCTCGCAGACGTCCGAACCGTAGTAGGGCGCTTCGGCGAAGACGGGCTGCATATGCATCGGGCGCCAGAGCAGGCGCGACTCGATGCCGGCGTTGGCGAAGGCCAGGCGCAGATCGTCGGGCGTGTGGCCGCTCGCGGGGTCAATCAGTATCGTCGTCAGCCAGAAATTTGAGTTGAAGTCGGCCGACGGATTGTCGTGGACCTGTCTCTTATACACATCTGACGCTGCCGACGATATGCAGTGTGTA
>CALZQD010000176.1 GCA_945828175.1 uncultured Bacteroidales bacterium
GATTCCTCTACGTCTCGTGGGCTCGGAGATGTGTATAAGAGACAGGTGCTACGCTTACGCAGCACTCTCTGAAGGCTGCCCCTTCATCATGGGCGCCCCCAACACAACTGTCGACATCCCCGCAATGTGGGAACTCGCCGAGAAGACAGGCATGCCTATCGCCGGCAAGGACTTCAAGACAGGCCAGACTCTCGTAAAATCAGGCTTCGCCCCCATCATCGGCACACGCTGCCTCGGCCTCTCGGGCTGGTTCTCGACAAACATCCTCGGCAACCGCGACGGTCTCGTGCTTGATGAACCCGCAAACTTCCGCACAAAAGAAGTCAGCAAGCTCTCTACCCTCGAGTCTATCCTCGTCCCCGAAGAGCAGCCCGACCTCTACACCAACTACTTCCACAAAGTGCGCATCAACTACTATCCCCCGCGCAACGACAACAAAGAAGGCTGGGACAACATCGACATCTTCGGCTGGATGGGCTACCCCATGCAGATAAAGATCAACTTCCTCTGCCGCGACTCTATCCTCGCAGCTCCTCTCTGCCTCGACCTCGTACTCCTGAGCGACCTCGCCGCCCGCGCCGGCCGTCACGGAATACAGCGCTTCCTCAGCTTCTTCCTCAAGAGCCCGATGCACGACTATACCAAAGGTGAAGTGCCCGTCAACCACCTTTTCCAGCAATACGTCATGCTCAAAAACGCTATCCGCGAGATGGGCGGTTACAAAGCCGACGAACTCATCGACTAAACCAGCTCTTTTAGCGCCACAAAAATTTTATAACTGTTTTCAAGAAAAAGCCCTGACGGTTATCCGCCGGGGCTTTTTCACTTAGCGGGCCGGCCGCACGATGACGTTTTGCACACGACAAATTTGCTTTTTTAGCATTTTGTCTTTAACTTTGCAAAAATCAGACTGCTGCATCATCGCCATCAACTGACAGACTATATCACTAAAACGAACCTTTAACAGATAATCAATGTCAAAAGAATATGACTTTCTAATCGTAGGAGCCGGCCTCTACGGCGCAACTTTCGCCCATCGCGCGCGTCGCGACGGTATGCGTTGTCTCGTCATCGACAGACGCGACGTAGCCGGCGGCAATCTCCGCTGTGAAAACATCGAAGGCGTCACCGTACACAGCTACGGCCCGCACATTTTTCATACATCCGACCCCGACGTCTGGAACTACGTCTCGTCGCTCGTCGAGATGCAGCCCTACGTCCATGAGCCCATGGCTCTCGACGTCAACGGCGAGCTGCGTCATCTGCCCTTCAACATGAACACCTTCGAGGCTCTCTGGGGCACCAAGACGCCCGAAGAAGCCCGTGCGGTCATCGACAGCCAGCGCAGCTGCGCACCCGAGCATCCGCTCAATCTCGAAGACCAGGCCATCGCCCTGGTCGGCACCGACATATACAACCTCCTCGTCAAAGGCTACAACGAGAAACAGTGGGGCCGTCCCTGCACGATGCTCCCCTCGTTCCTCATCAAACGCATACCCCTGCGTTTCACCTACGACAACAACTACTTCGAAGATACCTACACAGGCGTTCCCGTCGGCGGCTACAACAAGCTGATCGACAAGCTCCTCGAAGGCGCCGAAGTGCGCCTCGGCGTCGATTACTTCAAAGAGCGCGACACTTATAAGGACATCGCCCGCCACACCATCTTCACCGGCAAGGTCGACGAATACTTCGACTACCGCTTCGGCCGCCTCGACTACCGCTCGATACGCTTCGAGACCGAAGTCGTCGACAAGCCCTGGGCACAGCCCTGCGGCGTCATCACCGACAACACCGCCGAGCACGACTACATCCGCGTCTGCGAGCACAAGCACTTCCACAAAGAGTGCGCCGACGCCTCCAAGACCGTTGTCGTCAAAGAATACCCCCTCGAATACCGCGAAGGCATGGAAGCCCTCTACCCCGTCAACGACGTGCGCAACACCGCCATCTATGCCCGCTACCACGACCTCGCCAACCGCGAGCCCGACGTCACCTTCGGTGGCCGCCTTGCCGAATACACCTACTACGACATGGCCCCCCTGATCAAAAAAGTCCTCACCGACTACGACAAAGTCCTCTCGATGATGCAGTGACACAAGCACCGATAAAGCTACAGAACGGAGACGTAAACATAACGATCTCCGTTTTTTTTATCTCAAAACCGACAGGATATATCGAAATTTCGTAAATTTGCATACGACTATATAAAAGACAATGGACAAAGACTCTTCCAACAGCACGAGCTGGCTAAAGCGCTATTTCTCAGCTGTAACGATTGTCGTTATCGCCGGTATCGCTTATATGATTTTTTTCAGCGATACGTCGATAATGAAAAAAATCGAGTACCAGCAGGTCATCGACAGCCTCGAGAACGAGGTCGCCGTCACACGCGACTCGATCGACTACTACAAGGACCTCAACCACCGCCTCACGTCAGACCCCGAGGTGATGGAGCAGGTCGTGCGCGAGCAGCACAACATGAAGCGCCCCGACGAAGATGTCTATGTCTTCACCGACTAAACCACCACACCAACGACTTTTCTCATGAGCAAGAAACACGATAAGACCCTCTCACTCGACAAATGGGCGCCCATAGGCCTGCTGGCCATCGCCGCTGCAACCGTCGTCCCCCTTCTCTCAGGACCCACGGCACAGGACGCCGTGTGGTATCGCTATCTCTTCGGTGCCGGCGCCGTCTGGCTCCTCATCTGCCGTCTTTTCAGCCGCTATTACGAGAGCGACGACCGCCTCAAGCGCCTGCGCCGCATCGAATCGTGGAGCGCCATATTCTTCTGCGCCGCCACCTTCTTCCTCTTCTGGCCCGGAGCCGCCATGCGCGACTGGCTCGCCTTCACCCTCGCGGCCGCCGCGATACAGATCTACACCTCGCTCGCCATTCCCGCACGTCAGAAAAAGATAGCCAACGGAGGCAAGTGACCATGGCAAAGAAAATCGTTGAAACACCGCTGATGAAGCAGTACGTCGAGATGAAAGGCAAGCATCCCGACGCCATCCTCCTCTTCAGGGTCGGAGACTTCTACGAGACCTTCTCTGACGACGCCATCACCGCCTCGGAGATTCTCGGCATCACCCTGACGCGCCGCGCCAACGGCGTGTCGCAGTATGTCGAGCTCGCCGGATTCCCCCACCACGCCCTCGACACCTATCTACCCAAGCTCGTCCGCGCCGGCAAGCGCGTAGCCATCTGCGAGCAGCTCGAAGACCCCAAGCTCACCAAGAAACTCGTCAAGCGCGGCATCACCGAGCTCGTCACCCCCGGCATCGCCACCGGCGACAACGTGCTCAACCACCGCGAGAACAACTTCCTCGCCGCCATACACTTCTGCAAACAGAGTGTCGGCGTCGCCTTCCTCGACATCAGCACCGGCGAATTCCTCGCCGCCGAAGGCACAGCCGACTATGTCGACAAAATCGTGTCGAACATGGACCCCAAGGAGCTCATCGTCGAGCGCGGCAACAAAGAGCGCGCCGTCGAGATGCTCAGCGCCAAGCCCGTCACCTTCGAGCTCGACGACTGGATCTTCACCGACGACGCAGCCAACGAGCGCCTGCGCAAACAGTTCGGCACATCGTCGCTCAAAGGCTTCGGCATCGACCGCATGCACGAGGCCATCATCGCCGCCGGAGCCATACTCCATTACCTCGACATCACCCGCCACACACAGACCTCACACATCACCTCAATCTCGCGCATCGAGGAAGAGAAATATGTGCGCCTCGACCGCTTCACCGTCCGCAATCTCGAGCTCATCGACCCTCTCGACCCCGACGGCAAAAGCCTACTCAACGTCATCGACCGCACCGTCACGCCCATGGGAGGACGCCTCCTGCGCCGCTGGCTCCTCTTCCCCCTCAAAGACCCCAAGGCCATCAACGACCGCCTCGACGTCGTTGACTATTTCTTCCGTGAGCCCGACGTGCGCGACCGCCTGCGCTCGCTCCTCGAAGTCATCGGCGACGTCGAGCGCCTCGTCTCGAAAGTCGCCACCGAGCGCATTTCGCCCCGCGAGTTGCTCCAGCTCCACGCCGCCCTCAAGGCCGTCGAGCCCATCCGACGCCTCTGCCTCACCTCCGACCAACCCGCCCTCGCGGGCATAGGCGAGCAGCTCAACCCCTGCCAGAGCATCTGCGAACGCATCGGCCGCGAGATTCGCGAGGATACCCCCATCGCGCTCAACCGCGGCGACGTCATCAAAGACGGCATCGACGCCGAGCTCGACGAGCTACGCGACATCGCATACCGCGGCAAAGACTACCTCCTGCGCATCCAGGCACGCGAGAGCGAGCTGACAGGCATCCCCTCGCTCAAAATAGGCTTCAACAACGTTTTCGGCTACTATATCGAGGTCACCAACACCCACAAGGCCAAAGTGCCACCCGAGTGGATTCGCAAGCAGACCCTCGTCAACGCCGAGCGCTATATCACCCAGGAACTTAAGGAATACGAAGAGAAAATCCTCGGCGCACAGGAGAAAATCGAAATCATCCAGGCGCGCCTTTACTCTGAGCTCGTCGCCGCTGTGGCTACATTC
>CALZQD010000177.1 GCA_945828175.1 uncultured Bacteroidales bacterium
GATTGACGGCTACGGCTCCGACGGTGTCGAAGCGGGCTGGGGCGAGGAGAATACCGAAGTCGTCGTCTTTGTCGATATGGAGAAATCTCGACTGCAGCTCGCGGTTTTCTCCCTCAGACAGCATATTGAAAAAATATGGGAACAGATAGTCTGAGCGATATGTCTGTTGGCTTAGAGGCATGGCGATGCAGACAGGCTGGTTTGTGGGTTGGGCCATGTATTCGTCGTCGTATCTGAATATGTATTCACGGGGATTGTCGGTTTCGGTGAGCACACCGGCGCGTTTGCCATGAACCTTTACTTCGCATTGTCTCATAGTCTATTACGATTTTAATGTGATGTTGAGTTCGAGGCCGAGGGTGTCGAGGACGGCCAGGAGGGTTTCTAACTTGGGATTGCCGTTGCCGCGCTCGATGGCGACAAGGGTGTTGAGGCCGACTCCTGAGAGCTCGGCCAAAATCGGCTGGTTGATATTGAGCGATTTTCGCCTTGTGCGGATATATTCTCCGATTTCGTTCTTGTCCATATCACAGTTTATTGTGATTTCGGGGCAAATATAGGGATAAATAAGTAAAAAAACAACTGAAATCACAATTAATTGTGATTTCAGTTGCGTGATATTGTCGGGGTTGTTTCAGTC
This sequence comes from uncultured Bacteroidales bacterium, assembly GCA_945828175.1. Lineage (GTDB taxonomy): Bacteria > Bacteroidota > Bacteroidia > Bacteroidales > Muribaculaceae > CAG-873. The sequence goes on from CALZQD010000177.1 coordinate 641, forward strand.
GAGTTTGTGGATGACGAGGCCCGAGCGGAGTTTGGGCTCAAACCAGGTTGTCTTGGGCGGCATGATGTTGCCGCTGTCGGCGATTGCCATGAGCTGCTCCATCGACACGGGGTAGAGGGCGAGGGCGGCGGCCATTTCGCCTGAATCGACGCGGCGCTTGAGCTCGTCGAGGCCGCGGATGCCGCCGACGAAGTCGACGCGCTTGTCGCTGCGCAGGTCGATGATGCCGAGCAGGTCACGCAGAATGAGGTTAGACGAGACCGTAACGTCGAGGACGCCGATGGGGTCGCTGTCGTCGTAGGTGCCGGGTCGCGCCGTGAGCGAGTACCAGCGGCCTTCGAGGTAGAGCGAGAAGTTGTGGAGCGCCGCGGGACGGTAGGGCACGGTGCCTTCGTCGATGACGACGAAGTTGCGCTCGAGGGCTTCGAGGAACTCGGCCGGCGACATGCCGTTGAGATCTTTGACGAGACGGTTGTAGTCGATGATCTTGAGGTTTGAGGCCGGGAAGGCTACGGCGAGGAAATAGTTGTATTCCTCGTCGCCGCGGTGGTCGGGGTTGGCAAGGGCTTTCTCGTGGCCGACGAGGGCGGCGGCAGCCGTGCGGTGGTGACCGTCGGCGATATAGAGGTTGTCGATGGCGGCGAAGGCGTCGGTGATGGCGGCGATGGTGGCGTCGTCGTCGATGACCCAGAAGGTGTGGCCGAAGCCGTCTTCAGCGACGAAGTCATACTCGGGCTCTTTGGCTGTCTCGCGGGCGAGGATGTCGGCGAGGACGGCATTGTCTTCGAAGGCGAAGAAGACCGGCTCGACGTTGGCGTTGTTGACGCGCACATGCTTCATGCGGTCTTCCTCCTTGTCGCGGCGGGTGAGCTCGTGTTTCTTGATGCGGCCGCTTATGTAGTCGTCGACGTTGGCTGCGACGACGAAGCCATACTGGGTGCGGCCGTCCATCGTCTGGGCGTAGATATAGTAGTGCTCTTTGGCGTCTTCGACGAGCCAGCCTTTCTGCTGGAAGGCGTTGAAGTTGTCGACAGCGCGGCGGTAGACCTCTTCGGCGTGTTCGTCGGTGCCCTGCGGGAAGTCAATCTCAGGTTTGATGATATGATAGAGCGACATGGGATTGCCTTTGGCTTCGTCGCGTGCTTCGTCGCTGTTGAGCACGTCGTAGGGGCGCGACGCCACGCGAGTCACTAACTCGCGCGGCGGTCGCAGTCCTTTGAACGGTTTGATTTTTGCCATGGTATATCTTTATGATGATGTAGTAATTCTTGTAACGTTAGCCTCTGACGATTGTCTGCTCGCGGTCGGGGCCGATAGAGACGATGGTAATCGGCGTGGCGAGCTGCTCTTCGAGGAAGGCGATGTAGTTGCGGAAAGCCTGGGGGAATTCGTCTTCAGACTTCATCTTGGTCATGTCGGTTTTCCAGCCGGGGAGCTCGGCGTAGACGGGCTTGATGTCGCCGTCGATCGAGTAGGGGAAGTCGCGGGTGACGAAGCCGTCGATGTCGTAGGCCGTGCAGGCTTTGATTGTGTCGAAGCCGTCGAGGACGTCGCTCTTCATCATAATCAGCTGGGTCACGCCGTTGAGCATGATGGCATAGCGGAGGGCGACGAGGTCGATCCAGCCGCAGCGGCGCTCACGGCCTGTGACGGCGCCGTATTCATGGCCGAGGTCGCGGATTTTCTTGCCGGTCTCGTCGAAGAGCTCGGTCGGGAAGGGACCGCTGCCGACGCGGGTGCAGTAGGCCTTGAAGATGCCGAAGACCTCGCCGATGCGTCCGGGAGCGACGCCGAGACCGGTGCAGGCGCCGGCGCATATGGTGTTGCTTGATGTCACGAAGGGATAAGAGCCGAAATCGACGTCGAGCATCGTGCCCTGGGCGCCTTCGCAGAGGATGCTCTTGTTTTCGGCGAGGGCGTGGTTGATGAAGTGCTCGCTGTCGATGAGCTCGTAGCCGTGGAGGTATTCGATTGCCTCAAACCATGCCTCTTCGGCACGGGCGAGAGCCATGGCGTCGACTTCGGCGCCAAGCGATACGATCATGGCGATGTGGCGGCGGCGGGCATCCTCATAGCGTTCTTTGAAATCGGGCAGCAGGGTGTCGCCGACGCGAAGGCCGTTGCGCGACACTTTGTCGGTATATGTCGGGCCGATGCCTTTGCCTGTCGTGCCGATTTTGCCTTTGCCCTTGGCGGCCTCGCCGGCGGCGTCGAGCAGACGGCCTGTCGGCAGAATGAGGTGGGCTTTCTTCGATATTTTCAGTACCGAGGGCAGGTCGATGCCCGAAGCCTCGAGAGCCTTGGCTTCTTCGGCGAAGAGCACGGGGTCGAGCACGACGCCGTTGCCGATGACATTGATCTGGCCTGACTGGAAGATGCCCGACGGGATTGAGCGCAGGACATATTTGTGGCCTTCGAACTCAAGGGTGTGTCCGGCGTTGGGACCGCCCTGAAAACGGGCTACGATATCGTAACGGGGTGTCAGCACATCGACGACTTTGCCTTTGCCTTCGTCGCCCCACTGGAGACCTAAGAGAACATCAACTTTCATGATTTTGTAATAAACTGGTGAGATGGTGGTTTATAACTGTTATTTTGATTTTTCGCTGTCTGTCTGCCGTGCTTTCTTGCGGCTGCGCTTCTGGCAGGTGCGGCAGAGTCCGTAGATGTTTAAAGAGTAGTATCCGACGGCGAAACCGGCATAACGCTTCGACGAAATCTCGGCCGAGAGCGATGCGTCGCGCACTTCCTTGATTTTGCCGCAGCAGCTGCAGATGAGATGGTGGTGGTTTGAGTCGCCGACGATGCTCTCGTAGAGGGCGGTTCCTCCGTCGAAACGGTGGCGCCTGACGAGGCCGCAGTCGCTGAGGAGCTCGACGGTCGAGTAGAGGGTTGTGCGTGAGACGTGGAAGCCCTGCTGCTCGAGTTTTTCGCCGAGATCTTCGACCGAAAAATGGTCGGACAGCGACATGACACAATCGAGTATGGCGAAGCGCTCGGCTGTGCGTCGTTTGTTGTGACGGCTGAGATATTCTGTAAATTTCTCGCTTGCAGAGTATTTGCTGTTTTTATCTTCGCCCATGACGGATAAGTCACTCTTACGGCATACAAAACTAATCAAATTTTATGACAAAAGCAAACCGCCGGGAAAAATTGGTTGCTCACTCAGCATACTTGTCGCAAAGATTCGCCACGACCAAGTGGATTATTGAAGAATGCTTGTCGCGATAAAAAACTCTGGCAAAGGTTTGGTAGCCTGCCGGACCCACGATAATATCTTTAGAACGAACGCCTGAACGGTCTAATTTGGCACGATATCTCTTATAAAAGTTTTCAAAAAGATTCCATCTGTATTGCTGCGGTAAGATATCGCGCTGTCGTGCTTCTATGGGGTCGGTTGAACAGATGAATGAAAAAACGGCGTTTGGATAAAGCGTAAACTGCTCGAAAAGCCAGTGACACATTCCAAAGAAAGCTCTTAATTGCAACGGTTTATCTAAATCGAGTTTGTTTATGTTTATGTCAGCCACGTCAAGTTCGGTAAACTCAACCGGTATCTGGTATGTGCTGACCAAAAGGTCTTTATCATAAAAGTAAAGGACAACCACCAAATGATTGCCCTCGTTATCAGGTATTAAAGTTTCAATAGTTACCATTAACCGTTGATGAGTTTGCGATATTTGTCGCAGATTGACTCCATACGCTCTCTCTTTTGCTGTTGCGCTTTCTCTATGAAAGCGACCAGTTCCTTCGTCGGCTTAGAAATTCTGATAGTATCTGTCGTTTCCATAATCGTTTACTTAGAGTGTTAGAATTTTTTACAAAATTAGACTATTAATTTTGATGAAGCAAATTTTGATGCTTCAATAATGAAAATATTTGTAAATTTAACACT
>CALZQD010000178.1 GCA_945828175.1 uncultured Bacteroidales bacterium
ATTCCTCTACGTCTCGTGGGCTCGGAGATGTGTATAAGAGACAGGTCATGCCGTAACGGACGACTTCTTCAAGGCTGCCGCCCTGGGCGCCGACGCCGGGGACGAGGAGAAAACTCTCGGGAGCGACGGCGCGGATGTCGGTAAACATGCTGCCCTGAGTGGCGCCGACGACATACATCATCGCTTCGGGACCGGCCCATTTCTGCGATGTGAGAATGACGTTCTCAAACAGACGACGGCCGTTTTCGTCGCGTATGAGCTGGAAATCGTGCGAGCCTTTGTTCGAGGTCAGAGCTAAGAGAATGACCCATTTGCCTTCATAGCCGAGGAAAGGAGTGACGCTGTCCTCGCCCATGTAGGGAGCGACGGTGACGGCGTCGAGGTCGAGATGCTCGAAGAACGAGCGCGCATAGAGTTTCGATGTGTTGCCGATGTCGCCGCGTTTGGCGTCGGCGATGATAAACTGGTCGGGATAGTTGTCGCGGATATATCTGACAGTGTCTTCAAATGCCTTCCATCCCTCGACGCCGAGGCTCTCGTAGAAAGCGAGATTGGGTTTGTAGGCGACGCAATAGGGAGCCGTTGCGTCGATGATGGCTTTGTTAAACTCGAAAATCGGCGACTCACTCGCGAGCAGATGTTCGGGAATCTTGTTGATGTCTGTGTCAAGACCGACGCAGAGAAACGAGGCTTTGCGCCTGATGTTCTCGACTAATTCGTTACGTTTCATATCTTTGTGTTGTTGGGTGATACGGTGATAATTTCGCCGCTTTTTTGCTCATGGACGCACGAGCTCACGGTCATATAGTTGAAGCCGGGAATGACTGTGACGGCGATGAGCCACAGGGCCAGCGAGATGATGACGGACGTTATGCTGCGGCCGCCCTTGCGCCAGAGGGCATAGACGGCGTAGTATGACCAGAGGTTGAGGGTCAGCACATAAAGGCGCTCGCCGGTGAAGCCGTAGTCGCAGATGCGGTAGATGATGCCGACGCTCATCATTATGACGAGCGGCAGGGCGACGAGGGGCATCAGTGTGGCGATTTTCTTAAGTATATTACTCTTGGCGGCCATCGGGTAAATCAGGAACTCGATGATGAGCATGCCGGCGAGGAAGAGGCTGACGCCGGTGGCGACCATGCCGCGCGGCAGCGAGAAGCTGAAGACGATGTCGAGAAGATAGGCGATGAGTATCAGCATGTCGGCGCACAAGAGCGGCAGGAAGATGAACTTGACTACGCGGTCGCCGAACTTGCTGAGCGCAGCCGGAGCGACGGTCTCGTCGGCGCGCGGCATCATAGCCATGTAGATGAGGCAGGGCAGGAAAACCGCGAGAGTGATGTCGGCGACAAACATGGCTCTGAAAACCTCGACGTCAAACAATATATTGATTGTCAGGAAAATGGCGGTCACGCAAAGGAAGACTAACAGACCGAAAGTGGCCGTTACGACCAGTCGTTTGACAGCCCTGAAGGCGCGCGACCACGACGATTCGTCGCCGCCCGTGCAGTTGGCGAAGGCTATCAGGACCGTCAGCGAGGCGACGCTGACAAGACGGCGCACGACGACGGTGTCGAAAAGTGTCTTCGGGTATTCGTAGTTATACCACAGGTCGGCAGCCACGATGACGAAAACTGCCAACTGGCTGACGGACTTTAAGACCGTGCTGCGGTTTTCGGTCCACAGCGCCGCGGCGAATGAGGCGAGCGCGCCGAGAAGGCCGAACCAGCAGACGTGGTATGGCTCGTGATAGACCTTGAATACCGCCAGCATCGCGGCGACATAGGCTACCAGCATATAGCCGAGCGTAATCGGGAAGCGGCGGCACATCTGTTCGGCGCTTGCGGCTATTTCAGCCGCTGAGAATAATCTCTGACTGTTGTTTGAAACAGTTTCTTGCATAATTTTTTTAGAGTTCTGCGGCCTTTAGTTTTTCAGCGTTCTCTGCTACGATGAGATGGTCGATGCAGTCCTGGATGTCTCCGTCGACAAAGGCCTGAAGATTGTAGATTGTATAATTGATTCGATGGTCGGTTATGCGGCCCTGGGGATAGTTGTAGGTGCGGATTTTGGCCGAGCGGTCGCCTGTCGACACCATGGTCTTGCGGCGCGAGGCGATGTCGTCGAGATATTTCTGATGCTCCTTGTCATAGATGAATGTGCGCAGACGGCTGAGGGCGCGCTCCTTGTTTTTGGGCTGGTCGCGAGTCTCGGTGCATTCTATCAGAATCTCCTCGGTGACGCCCGTGTTGGGATTTTTCCACATATAGCGCAGACGCACGCCCGACTCGACCTTGTTGACGTTCTGGCCGCCGGCGCCGCCGCTGCGGAAGGTGTCCCACTTTATCTCGCCTTCGTTTATCTCGACGTCGAAGGCCTCGGCTTCGGGGAGAACGGCCACGGTTGCCGCCGAGGTGTGGACGCGCCCCTGCGTCTCGGTGGCCGGGACGCGCTGTACGCGATGGACGCCGCTCTCATATTTGAGTATGCCGTAGACGCCGTCGCCCGTCACCGACAGCACGACTTCCTTATAGCCGCCTGCGGCGCCTTCGCTTGCGCTGGTGATGGCTACGTTCCAGCCTTTGCTCTCGCAGAATTTGATATACATCTTGCAGAGGTCTCCGGCAAAGAGGGCGGCCTCGTCGCCGCCTGTGCCGCCGCGTATCTCGAGGATGGCGTTCTTCGAGTCCTCGGGGTCGGCGGGTATCAGCAGCAGCTTGATTTCTTCTTCGAGCGGCGGGATGGCGGCCTGGGCACTGTCGAGCTCGTCTTTGGCCATCTCCCTGATTTCGGGGTCGCTCTCGCACTCGAGCAGCTCGCGCGCCTCGTCGGCGTTGGCGAGAAGCGTGCGGTAGCGGCGCGTGGCATTGACAAGTTTCTCGAGCTCTTTATATTCTTTTGTCAGACGCACATAGCGCTTCATGTCGCTGATGACCGAGGGGTCGGTTATCAGGGTCGAAATCTCTTCGTATCGCGATTCGATGCCGTCAAGGCGAGGCAGTAGGGTATTGTCTGACATAGGTAGGGTTTTATGCTGTTCAAATAAGTAACGGAGTTGATTAATTAATATTGTGAAAGAAGGACCCGCCGGATGAGCGGCGAATCCTTCTTCATTATAGTTGTCGGCAGGATTGTGATTAAATCCAGCGGGTGTAGGCGAAGTCCTGACGGTGGGGCAGGTTGGGGTTGTAGGGATACATTCTGAAACCATAGTGGAAGACACCCGGGTCTTTCATCGTGGTGTTGAGTTCGTATGTGAGGACATTGCCCTCTTCCTTGACAACCTTGAACTGCTCTGTGCCGGCGAAGTGGTCGACGCCGTTCTCGAAGCGGTGGGCGACGAGCTCGATGCAGAGGTCGCGGCCGAGGCCGTTGGTGTCGACGATGATCTCGAAGCGCACTTTCTGACCGCTGATGACGTTGGTCATCTCACCGCTGTGGCGGATGTCGAAGACCTTGATGCCGTCCCAAGCGGCGCTGACTTTCTCTTTCCAGGCAACGATTTCCTTGGCGAGAGCGAAGTGGTTGGCGACGAGTTTGTTCGAACGCTTCGATTCAGGTTCGTAGAAGCGGGTGATATAGTCTTCGATCATGCGCTTCATCGTGAAGTGGGGAGCGATGTCGCCGATAGAGCCCTTGATATACTGAATCCACTCGGGCGAGTAGCCTGCCGAGTTCTTCTTGAAGTAGAGCGGGATAATCTCGTTCTCGAGCATCGAGTAGATTGTTGCTGCGTCGAGTTTGTCCTGCTGGGCCTGGTCGGTGTATGTGCGTTTGTCGGTGAGTGCCCAGCCGGCTTTCTCGTTGAAGCGGTAGCCTTCATACCACCAGCCGTCGAGAACCGAGAAGTTGAGCACGCCGTTCATCTCGGCCTTCTCGCCCGATGTGCCCGATGCCTCGAGGGGACGTGTCGGGGTGTTCAGCCAGATGTCGACGCCGGTGACGAGGCGCTTGGCGACAATCATGTTGTAGTCCTCGAGGAAGATGATCTTGCCGAGGAACTGGGGCATGCGCGAAATCTCCATGATGCGCTTGATGAGGCCCTGGCCTGCGCCGTCAGCGGGGTGAGCTTTGCCCGAGAAGATAAACTGAACGGGGAACTGCTCGTTGTTGACAATCTTGTCAAGACGGTCGAGGTCGGTGAAGAGCAGGTGTGCGCGCTTGTATGTTGCGAAGCGGCGTGCGAAGCCGATGATGAGTGCGTTGGGGTTGATTTTGTCGACAATCTTCATCACGGCCGAGGGATCGCCCTGGTTGGCAAGCCATTTGGCCTTGAAGTCGCGTTTGACGAAGTTGATGAATTTGTTCTTGAGAGTGCAGCGCATACGCCAGATTTCCTCGTCGGGAACGCTGAAGATGCCGCGCCAGTTCTCGGGATTGCTCTGATCTTCGAAGACCTTGATGCCGAGTTTGTTGAGGTAGAATTCTTTCCACTCGCTTGCGGCCCAGGTAGGCATGTGAACGCCGTTGGTGACCTGTCTCTTATACACATCTGACGCTGCCGACGATATGCAGTGTGTA
>CALZQD010000179.1 GCA_945828175.1 uncultured Bacteroidales bacterium
TTTAACTAATTGATATTCAGTAGATAATTGAAGCGGCGCAGGCTGCCATCGAGGACTAATGCTCTTCGATACCTAACAACTAAATAAGAAAGGCTGTGAAGTTTAGTCTTAATAGATCGAGACTTCACAGCCTTTTATTCTTTTACCAAAAGTACGGAATATGCATCTTAATCTTATTACAAACAACCTGCCGAAGATTATCGCCTTGTGCAAAAAGTATAAGGTCAAGAGCCTCTATGTATTCGGCTCAATTCTGACCCCGCGCTTCAATAATAATAGCGATGTTGACTTTTCCGCCATCTTCAACCATGATTCCGATCCCTTGGTCGCCGGCGAAAATTTCATGGATTTTTATATGGAACTTGAAAATCTGATGGGACGCAAAATCGATTTGGTTGATGAGGATTTTATCAGAAATAAATATTTCAGAGAAGAACTCAACGAAACTAAACAGCTGATTTATGGATAGAACAATAAAGGAAGTATCTTGAAGATATAATGCTTGCCATTGGCGAAATTGAATTGTTTCTCAGACAAAGGCCAAGACAATACCAGGTGTTTCTTGACGACCATATGTTTAGGAGCGCATTGGAGCGCCAGGTCGGAATAATCGGCGAAGCTATGTCGAAAATCCTTTCTTTGAATCCGAATATAGAAATCACCAATGCCAGGCACATTAAAGGAACGAGAAATTATATCGTTCACGCCTACGACTCTTTGCAGCCGTATACAATATGGGGCATTGTCATTAATGATATTCCTAAATTAAAAGAAGAGGTTACTACGCTTCTTAATAAGGACTAATATAAGGAATAGATATGACACGAAACGAAATTGACAGATTGAGCATCGAAAAAGCGAAAGAACTGTTTGCATCCGGGAAAGTTTATAAACTCGAAGTCGGGACAACTGCCGGACTTAAAGCTATTCATCGTGCTTTGTTCGATTGCTTTTATCCTTTTGCCGGAGAAATACGCAAACTTAATATCTCGAAAGGAGGATTTCGTTTTGCCAATTCGCTCTATCTTATTCCAGCGCTTGACGCTATCGAAAAGATGCCGGAAACAACTTTTGAACAAATCATTGCCAAATATGTCGAAATGAATATTGCGCATCCATATATGGAGGGTAACGGCAGCGCAACCCGCATTTGGCTTGACATGATGCTGCGCCGCGCTCTTGGCAAAGTCGTTGACTGGCGAAAAATCACTCGCGAAGCATATATGCAGGCGATGGGACGGTCTCCTATAAACGACCTCGAACTTCGAGTTCTTCTTCACGATGCATTGACCTCACAGACTGACGACCGCGATGTAATTTTCCACGGTATTGATCAGTCTTACTATTACGAAGGATACGAACCGCAATAACTTTAATCCTGATTAGATTATGCCATTTTATATTTATCTTGTGCCGGTTGTGGCGGCGGTGGTTGGCGGGCTTATCGGGGCACGCGCCTACCGTAATTAAAATAAGCGCAGGCGGGAAAAACAAAAGTAAGTTAAAAATATTCGCCGAATAGCGAAAAGCACTATATTTGGTGCATAAATCACTTGTGCTTAGATACAATCTAATAAAAAACCGATTATGCGGCTTTCGCTTATATTTTTGCTGTCGGCGCTCTCTTTCTTCGATTCAGAGGGACGGCGATATGTTGTCGCCGACTCGGCTTCTCACTTTCCTCTGCCAAATGCCTCGATTTTCAACCGACATGATAACGCCATCGGTCAAAGTCAAACTGACGGCCTGACGCCTTTCATCACTGAGTCAGACTACCCTTTTACCATTCGCTATCTCGGCTATTTTGAGCGCACCGTCGTACAGACGGACGGAGATACGATATTTCTCCAGGAGAACGTCAGAGAACTGCCCGAAGTCGTCGTCGAGTCGCGCAAACATACGCTCCTGCACCTATTGGCTTATGTCAGAGAATATTCGACACTGACGAGCTACACCGACACCGTTTTTCTCTTCCGCGAGAAGATGGTCGACTTCATGTTGCCGTCGCTCAAGAAAATGAAATTCAAGGGCTGGCGTATGCCTCGAGTGCTGAGTTCGAAATCTTATTACCGATATACTAATCTTCAGGGACTCGACAGCGTCAGCAACCGCTGCAGCAATCATTTCTCATGGGCCGACTGGGTCGGAGTGGCTCCTACGGCCAAACTGCCGCAAGGGCTCTCACGATCGGATGCGGGAATCGACACAGTGGCAGGGCGTTATAACGCGACAGAAGTATGGGCTAAAAACGGCGAGCGCCTGACTCTCGACGTCGACGTTCTCGCCGATACGACGAGCCGCAAGTGGGTGCCGAACATGTCGTATTTCTTCCTCAACGATGTCGATTTCGAGCGGTTCTGCCTCCGCTTCAACTACGATAACATCAGCGGCGACTCGATTTCGCCGATTGACCTCACAGGCTATTCGTTTAACATCGAGTCTAACGGCCGCGGACATAAGATGTTTATGTTCAACCGCCGCGACGAGCCTTTCTTCGTCAGCACCTATGCAGAGGCCTATATACTCGACAGGGAATTCGTCACCGTCAAGGAGGCTAAGAAGTGGGAAAGCCGCCGATTCGGCTTAGGTGATATCCCGATTTATGAGCCGCCGGAGGCTCCTGAGCTTAGGCCAGAAATACAACTGCTTGTCGACCGGGTGAATACCTTAGACCACGATCAGGTAAGACTTGCGCTCACACCTGACAAGCGCCTCGCCGGACGCCATATCGCAAAACAGAATTTCGGCCAGCGCCTGTTTCAACTCATCAAAGAAAAGACCGGCATCAGCAGCCTCCTGCGCCGCCGCAATCTCAATCGCCGCTGGAAAGAATTCCGCGACGACATGAGGAAGAAGAAGAAAAGCTAAACTTTTTCAAAGAAAATATAATCTATAACCAACTTTTGATAACTTTGCAAATAGAAGATAAGATGGTATACATTTAAATTATTTTTTGGTATAATTTCGTGTTATTATTACAGACGCCAAAGCCATCGAGGTCATCGCAGCAAGTTACATCTTTTAATAAGCAACTATGAGCAACAAAGTCGATACTATCTATTTTGCCGGGGGCTGCTTCTGGGGCACTGAGCATTTCTTCAAACAGATTGACGGCGTCGTCGACACAGAGGTCGGCTATGCCAACAGCCTTATCCCCCATCCCACTTACCGCGAGGTCTGCACAGGTCAGACTCAGGCGGCCGAGGGTGTCAGGGTTGTCTATGACACAACGAAAATCAATCTGCCAAAGCTGATCGAGCTTTATCTCATGACAATCGACCCGACCTCGGTTAACCATCAGGGCAACGACGTCGGCAGCCAGTACCGAACCGGCATATATTACACCACCACCGACCAGCAGCGCGCCGCCATTGCCACACTCGATAAAGAAGCGACGCGCCACACCCGACCGCTCGCCGTGGAGGTCAAACCCCTCGTCAACTTCTTCCAGGCCGAAGACTATCATCAGGATTACCTCGATAAGAACCCCGGTGGCTATTGCCATATAAGCCCGGAGCTATTCGACGTGGCAAAGAAAGCTAAAACAACCGACGTATAGTCGTTGTTGAGCAAGGGCTTTAGCCCTCGAGGCCAAGCAAGATAGCTGCGAGGGTTAAAATCCACGCTCAACACGGCGGCGAGCTCGTCGCCGCACTTTAATGTCTAAAAGGTGATGGGAAAAGAATTGTGTTAAAAGAGATTAAACAATCGGAATTTATTTTTAGTAAGCGGGGTTTTTCGTAAATTTGCATGTTCTAAAACATCATTATTAGACATAGGTATGATAAAAGCAGCACTCGAAAAAGTCATAAATGAAGATATGGCGGCAATCTGGTCGATACTCAGCAGCGAGGAGAAGCGGCTGGTTACCGACAATCTGACTGTCCATTCCTTTAAGAAGAATCAGCTGATATATGCCGAGGGCGACGAGCCCGAAAATCTCTGGGTGTTGCTCAAAGGCAAGGTCAAGAAGACCAAGGAAGGCGTCGGCGGCAGAGTGCAGATACTCCGACTGATACGACCGGTACAGTATTTCGGCTACCGCGCCCATTTCGCCCAGGAGCCCTATGTATCAAGCGCCGCTGCTTTCGAGGCTTCTCTGTTGGGTGCGATACCTTTGAAAATCGTCGATGATCTCATCACCAAAAACAATGATCTCGCCTGGTTTTTCATCCGCCAGCTCTCGCACGACCTCGGCGGCTCAGACACAAAAATCGTAAACCTCACTCAAAAGCATATCAGAGGCCGTCTTGCCGAAGCTCTTATCGTGCTCCGCGACCACTACGGCTATGAAGACGACAACGCGACGCTCAAGATATATATGGCCCGCGAAGATTTGGCCAACCTGTCGAATATGACGACATCAAACGCCATCAGGACGCTATCGACCTTCGTCACCGAAAAAATAATCGTCGTCGACGGCCGCCGTATAAAGATTCTAAACGAACCTATGCTGCGCAAAATCAGCAAATTCGGCTAAGTCGATTCTCAGACGATTTTT
>CALZQD010000180.1 GCA_945828175.1 uncultured Bacteroidales bacterium
TACACACTGCATATCGTCGGCAGCGTCAGATGTGTATAAGAGACAGGTCATACATTTGCCGTCCATAATGGAAATAAATTTATTCCGGTCTATGTAACCGAGAACATGGTAGGCCACAAGCTGGGTGAATTCGCACCCACTCGTACCTTCCGCGGTCACGCCGGCAATAAGAAAAAATAATCGGGCCCTGAATTAATAATTTGATAAAAAAAGAATTAAATAAAATGGGTGTAAGAAAAAGATTATCAGCCGACAAAATGAAGGAAGAACGTAAATCGGTCGCTTTCGCAAAACTGACCAACGTTCCTTCATCTCCCCGCAAAATGAGACTCGTGGCCGACATGATCCGCGGCAAGGAAGTTTTCCGCGCAATCGGTCTGCTCAAGTTCTCTAACAAGGATGCAGCTGCTCAGCTGTCGAAACTTCTGAGATCAGCCATCGCTAACTGGGAGCAGAAAAATGAGAAGAAAGCTGAAAACGGAGAGCTCTATATCAGCACGATTTATGTCAACTGTGCTCCGATGCTCAAACGTCTCCGTACAGCTCCGCAGGGCCGCGGATACCGTATCCGCAAACGTGCCAACCACGTTACCCTCGTCGTAGACACTATTGACAACAACGCTAAAACCACTGAGGCATAACGATATGGGACAGAAAGTAAATCCGATCAGTAATCGTTTGGGCATCATCCGCGGCTGGGATTCCAACTGGGCTGATGGCAAAAAACAGAGTGACAAGATCCTCGAAGACTACAAACTTCGCAAATATCTCAATGTCCGCCTCGCAACATGCAGCGTCTCGCGCATCGTCATCGAGCGCACGCTCAAACTCATCACCATCACAGTCTGCACATCGCGTCCGGGCATCATCATCGGCCGCGGCGGCAAGGACGTCGAGAAGCTCAAGGAAGAGCTCAAGAAAATCACCGACAAGGATGTCCAGATCAACATCTACGAGGTGAAGCGTCCCGAGCTCGACGCTCAGATTGTGGCAGCATCGATTGCACGCCAGATCGAAGGCAAGGTGGCATACCGCCGTGCCGTCAAGATGGCCGTCGCATCGACGATGAGAGCCGGCGCTGAAGGCATCAAGGTTCAGGTTTCGGGCCGTCTCAACGGTGCTGAAATGGCTCGCGCTGAAATGTTCAAGGAAGGCCGCACCCCGCTGCACACCCTCCGCGCCGACATCGACTATGCTCTTGTCGAAGCCCACACCAAAGTAGGCGTCATCGGCGTCAAGGTATGGATCTGCCGTGGTGAAGTATATGGCAAACGCGATCTGGCTCCTTCGTTCGCATCAACACAGAAGGAAGGCCGTCAGTCGGCCGCAGCAGGCGCACCCCGTCGCGGTGGCTTCCGTCGAGCCAAAAACAATCGTTAACCTCAAGACAAAGCTAAACAACAATGTTACAACCTAAGAAAACCAAATTCCGCCGTTCACAGAAAGGCCGCATGAAAGGTAATGCCCAGCGTGGCAACCAGCTCGCCTTCGGCTCGTTTGGCATCAAGACCCTTGAGTCGAAATGGATCACCGGTCGCCAGATTGAAGCCGCCCGTATCGCGGTGACACGTTATATGCAGCGTCAGGGTCAGATCTGGATCCGCATCTTCCCCGACAAACCCATCACCAAGAAGCCTGCCGAAGTCCGTATGGGTAAAGGTAAAGGTTCGCCCGAAGGATTTGTCGCTCCTGTGACCCCCGGTCGCATGATCATTGAAGTCGAAGGCGTCAGCTATGACATCGCCAAGGAGGCACTCCGTCTGGCAGCCCAGAAACTTCCGGTAATTACAAAGTTTGTTGTCCGTCGTGACTATGACCCAACTCAAAACGTGTAAATAAGCTATGAAGAAAGAAGAAATCAAAGAACTTAGCACGTCAGACCTTAAAGAGCGTCTGGCCGAGATGGAGAAAGACTACCTCCAGCTCAAGGTCAACCACTCTGTCACTCCTCTTGACAATCCCGCTAAGATAACAGCTGACCGTAAAATGATTGCACGCGTCAAAACTGAGTTGCGTCAGCGTGAACTAAACAATAAATAATCCCAAGAAATGGAAAAGAGAAACTTAAGAAAAGAACGTATTGGGGTTGTATCGAGCAACAAGGGTGACAAGACCATCACAGTCACTGTGAAATGGAAAGAGAAACACCCGATCTATGGTAAGTTTGTCAACAAGACAAAGAAATACCACGCTCATGACGAAAACAATGAGTGCAGCGTTGGCGATACCGTAAAGCTCATGGAGACACGTCCTCTGAGCAAGACCAAAAGATGGAGATTAGTTGAAATAATCGAAAAAGTTAAGTAATCATGATACAGACTGAATCACGTTTAACTGTTGCCGACAACAGCGGAGCCAAAGAAGCTCTCTGCATTCACGTCTTAGGCGGTACAGGTCGCCGTTATGCCTCGGTGGGTGACATCATCGTAGTGTCGGTGAAGAATGTCATTCCCAGCTCGGATGTCAAAAAAGGTACTGTATCTAAGGCAGTCGTCGTCCGCACAAAGAAAGAAATCCGCCGCGCCGACGGTTCTTACATCCGCTTCGACGACAACGCATGTGTTTTATTGAACAATGCCGGTGAACTTCGTGGAACCCGTATCTTCGGTCCCGTGGCCCGTGAACTCCGCGCCACCAACATGAAGATCGTTTCACTTGCCCCGGAAGTACTTTAACAATATAGTAAACTTAACACTAATGAGCAAGTTACATATCAAAAAGGGCGACACCGTCTATGTTCTCGCAGGCGAGGACCGCGGCAAGACCGGCCGTGTGCTTTCAGTGCAGGCCGCCAAAGACCGCGCCATCGTCGAAGGCTGCAACATGGTCACCAAGGCCACAAAGCCTTCTGCCAAACATCCTCAGGGCGGTCTGGTGAAGATGGAAGCTCCCATCCATATCTCGAACCTCAGCCTCATCGACCCCAAATCAGGCAAGCCTACCCGCATCGCACTGCGCCGCGAGGACGGTAAGGTAGTACGAATTTCTAAAAAATCAGGAGAGGAGATTAAATAATGAGCACTACTCTGCAAAAAGACTACAAGGAGCGCATTGTTCCCGCTCTCGAGAAAGAATTCAAATATACGACGGTGATGCAGGTTCCCAAGTTGAAGAAAATCGTCATCAACCAGGGTCTCGGCGCCGCCACTCAGGACAAAAAAATCATCGAGACAGCCATCAACGAGCTGACAGCCATCACAGGTCAGAAAGCCGTAGCCACTCTGTCGAAGAAAGATATCTCGAACTTCAAACTCCGTAAGAAAATGCCCGTCGGCGTTATGGTAACCCTCCGCCGCGACCGCATGTACGAGTTCCTCGAGCGTCTCATCCGCGTGGCTCTGCCCCGTATCCGTGACTTCAAAGGCATCGAAGGCAAGCTCGACGGCCGTGGCAACTATACCCTCGGCATCACCGAGCAGATTATCTTCCCCGAGATCAACATCGACGCCATTAACAAACTCATGGGTATGAACATCACTTTCGTGACATCGGCCAACACCGACGAAGAAGGCTATGCCCTGCTCAAGGAGTTCGGTCTTCCCTTTAAAAACGCTAAAAACTAAACAGACTCAGATATGGCAAAAGAATCAATGAAGGCCCGCGAGGTCAAGAGAGCCAAACTCGTCGCCAAATATGCCGAGAAAAAGGCAGCCCTCAAGGCAGCCGGCGACTACGAGGCATATCAGGCCCTGCAGCGCATCCCCAAGAACGCCTCATATATCCGCCTGCACAACCGTTGCTCGATCACCGGTCGTCCCAAAGGCTATATGCGTCAGTTCGGCATCTCGCGTATCCAATTCCGCGAAATGGCATCTGCCGGCCTCATCCCCGGCGTCAAAAAGGCAAGCTGGTAATTTATCTCTCTATTACCGGCTCGGCCTTCTCCAGAATCACCTACGAGAGTAATTAAATATTGTTGGGAATTCCCAATCAATTTAAACAACCAATAAAATGACTGATCCAATAGCAGATTATCTCACAAGATTGAGAAACGCGATCAAAGCCAACCACCGTGTTGTCGAGATTCCGGCCTCAAACTTGAAAAAAGAAATCACCAAGATTCTTTTTGAACAAGGCTATATACTTAACTATAAGTTTATAGAGGGTGAAACCCCCGCAGGTACTATCAAGATCGCCTTAAAGTATGACCCCGTTGACAAAGTCAACGCCATCAAAGACCTCAAACGCGTTTCGCGCCCCGGTCTGCGTCAGTATACAGGCTACAAAGATATGCCCAGAGTGTTAAACGGTTTAGGCATCGCCATCCTCTCGACATCACAAGGCGTGATGACCAACAAGAGAGCTGCAGAGCTCAAAGTCGGTGGCGAAGTGCTGTGCTATGTATATTAATCAACCATTAACAGAACCCAATTATGTCAAGAATAGGTAAAGCACCCATCGCCATCCCTGCCGGCGTGACAGTTAAGGTTGACGAAAACAACCACACAGTTACAGCTGTCTCTTATACACATCTGACGCTGCCGACGATATGCAGTGTGT
>CALZQD010000181.1 GCA_945828175.1 uncultured Bacteroidales bacterium
TCGTCATGGCCCTACGCCGTCGTGTCGGCAGTGATAACGGCCGTCGCCATAATCTATTTCAGAAAATATTGCTTAGAAACGGAGAATCATCTCGACTGAGACTTTGCTGCCGCCGCCGACAGGAATCACCGCGCCCGAGGGGAAGAAATACTGCTCGTAGTTGAGTCGCAGGTCGGCGTGCATGTCGCCGCGGATATAGCTGATTGTCGAGCCGAGCGTCAGGCGGTTGCGACGGATATCGTCTGCAATTAAAGTGCCAGTATCTTCGTCAATCTCGCCGTCGCTGTGGTGGCTCATGCCGTCGAAGCGCGCCTGCACCGACATGCGGTTGAAAAACGAGGTCTTTATCGGCCAGCGGTAGTCGGCCATGAAGTTATAGGCGTGGCAGGGGTCGAAAGCCGAGTTGGTGTAGTGTTTGTAGACATATTCGGCCTCGGCGAGCCAGCGGCCGTCGGTCCATTGGACGCAGAAGTCGGTGTGGTTGATTCGGATGCCGTCGGGCACCTCCGACTTGAAGCCGCCCTCGACGAAGACCTCGCCGAAAGTATAGCGGGCTTTGGCGCCATAGCTGTATTTCGTCTGCCACGGGGTGTGGTCGCCTATCTTAGTGGCGTTGAATATGCCGGCCTCGACATAGAGCGGCAGCGCTGTCGGCGAGTAGCCGCCTTTGACGCCGACGCCGCGGCGGTTGCCCACCTGTTTGCCTATAAACGAGCGGTTTGTGAAAAGATAACCGTTGACGGCGCGGCTGGCATCAACCGAGAATGGTATTCGCGACTGGCCGGCGACAATCTTCCATGTCTTCGACGAAGAGAAGGTCGCATAGGCGTCGAGCATGCTGAACTTGCCTTTGTCGCAGAAGTCGGCTCTCACGAAATACGACAGAATCGGGGCAATCTTGCCGCCGACACTCAGTCGGGCGTTCCTCACCTGGAATCGTCCGGCCGATTTACCCTCGGTCGTCTGCTCGAAGCGGGCACGGAGGGTGCCGTGGAACTCGGGTTTGTAACTGAACGCAGGTTTCACGCTATCGCTCGGAGCGGTCGCGGCCGCATCGGCGGCGATTGTTAACAGGCAGGCGCTTGCCAGAGATTTTAATTTCATGTTCGTTGGGTCAATAATCGTATTGTAGTTCGAAATTGTCGAGATAGAGCACCGCGCCGTTGCCGCCGGTGAAGTAGTCGCCGTACTTGCTGGCTGATGCTGTTATCAGGATATATCGCGGCACACGGTCAGTGGCCTTATAGTCGAGTGTAAATTCAAACGGGGTATATGTCGTGACGTTCTCGCCGAACTCTATCTTGCCGTAGGCTATCACTTCGGGTCCTTCGGGATCGAAGAGCTGGCGGTTGTTGGGATTCGTCCTGATTTCAAAAGGCTGCTCGCTGTCAATCAGCGCCACCCATACGATGCAGGTGTCAGGGCGTCCGGCGAGGTCGGCGAAGCCCGTTGTCGTGCTGCTTATCGGCGCTGTCTGATATTTGAGATAGCCGCTAAGTTTAGTCGGGCAGGCGGTGAATTCGCGGCCGAAGCTGAGGATGCCGTTGGTGCCGTCGGTTCTGACATAGCGGCCGGCAAAGATATTGCCCGCGGCGAGCTTGCCGAGGATGCCGATACCGACAAAGCGGGTTTCGAGACGGGCTGCATAGCCCGTGCCGTCGACGGTGTCGTCGGTCGGCGTCGTGTTCGACGAGCCGAGGGTCGTGGCGCCCTTGTTACCGGTGTCCCAGAACTGATCGCCGCCGTCAGCCCACGGATTCCACACCTTGCCGTCGAGCCACCAAAGGTCGAAGTTCGAGTTGGGAACCTGCAGTACCGGCCCGGTCGTAAACTCAATCTCATCACCATAGTCTTGGTTCGAGAAGGCGCGGGCGACGTAGGTCGTCTCGGGCGAGAGGTGTATGATGCGAGCGTGGAAGCTGCCGCCGTCGTAGCTCATCATGCTCTCGGGCACGCGGGTCCACTCGCTGTCGGTCGTGAGGCGGTATTCGACGCCGTTGTCGCGTCCGGCCTCAGCCTCGCCATAGACCCATGCGACGTTAGTCCAGGCGTCGGCGCGCACCGTCGTAACGACGCTCTCGGTCTGAACCAGGTAGATTGTCCATGTCTGCTGATGGCCATGGATGTCGACCGAAATCTCGACGGGACGCGAGAAGTCGACGCGTTTGCCGGCGAGGTCTTTGTTGACCGTCGCACCTTCGGGCCACAGTTTTATCGTCTTGACAAGCACGGCCTCGAGGTCGGTTGTCTCTGAGACGTAGGCCACGACACGGTGGGCCGTCACGTCAATCTGGGTCGAGCCGACCTGGCCGCCGACGGTGAAATAGCGCTCGACGTCCTGCCGGGCCGATATTGTCCATATATAATCCTGATAAAGTCTCAGAATCACCTTCTGCGGCGATGACAGGTCGATGCCGCCGGTGATGCTGTCACCGACAATTTCAGAGCCGGGCGTCAGAGTCAGCTCGCTGATTTTCACGTCGTAGATGTTGGCGGGCTCGTCGAAGAAGAGAGTCACCTGGCGCAAGATCGAGTCGATCTGTGCGTTCTGCGACTGGTCTTCGGCTGCGATGCTGACAATGTTGGCCTGAATATGCGGATAAGGAATATTGTCTTTTATGCAACCGGCAAACGCCACGGCTAATGCGGCGCAGGCCGTCGGCAATATGTATCTTAACGTTAGCTTCATTTTCAAGTTAGATGACGACCATCAGGCCGAAGTTGATATTGAAGATGTTGAATCTGAAATTGGCGCCGCTGGTCGTGCGCGAGCCTTCGTCGACGCCGTCGGTGATCTGGTGTTCGCGCTTGATGTTGAGGCCGAACACGCCGAACGAGATGTTGAACGACACATAGTCCTGGATAAACACGCAGAGGCCCGGGCTGAAATTGAGGCTGGCGCGGGTGATGACGGTGCGCGTGTCTTTGGGCTTGCCGTCGTAGATGCGCTTGAACCGCGACGTGCCGCTGCCGAAGCCGAGGTCGACGTCGTTGAAGACGGCAAAGCGTTTTTCCATGCCGAGGCCGACATAGTTGCGGTAGCAGGCCGAAATCGAGTAGTTCTCGGTGTAGTAGCTGACGTCTTTGATAGCGAAATTGATATCTTCGTCGAAGTCCATCGCCAGGTTGGCGAGGTCGGCCTTGCCGCGCGAGTAGTCAAACTTGATGCCTATCGACTGGTTGTTTCTGAAGAAGTATGATATCGAGGGCTTTATCGAGTAGATTTTGCCTTTGAAATCGACGTTATCGAGAACCGAGAGCACCTGTATGTCGTCGGTGTTCAGCTCGCCGTATGAGGCTGTGAGGCCGAACGACCATTTGCCTTTCGGTATGAAGAGGTAGTTGAAAAGCCCGCGGTCGTAGCGGCCGAAGTTGCGCTCGGGTATGATCATGCTGACGGTGTCGCCGTCGACGATGACGAGCTTGTCTTTATCGAGTATCTCCTGAGGTATCGTGTCGTTGGCAACCTGATTCTTGCGCACTATTTTCTGCGCGCCGGCGGCAAAAGGCATAAGTATCGTCAGCGCCGCTATTATAATCATTAGTCTCTTGGTCTTCATAAGCTTAAATATAAAAGACGACGCCGAAGGTTATTGAAAACAGATTTATCTTGAAATTGGCCGACTTGGTGTTCATGTTGGCGACATAAATGCGGTCGGTCGTGGCTTTGGTGTGCATATAGTTGAAACCGAGCACGCCGACGTTGACCTCGATGGCCGAATAGTTGTTGAGGAAGACCGTCATGCCCGGCGACAGGCCGACGTTGAGGTTGAAATTGCGCTGGAAGGTGCCCGTGAAGTCGACGCCGGTGCCGCTGCAGAGCTTCGACTCGCCGCCGCCGAGCTGCAGCTGCACTTCGTTGAACAGGCCGAAGCGCGTGCTGGTGCCGAGGCTGATGTAATATCTCATGGCCATCGTGCCCGAGAAATTGTGGCTGATGCTGTAGAGGTTGTCGACGGTGTAATCTGTCTCTGAGTCAAGCACGAAGGACACGTTGTCGAGCCGCGTGCGCTGGCGTTCGTAGGCGAAGCGGCCGCCGGCGGCAAGGTTGTCTTGGAAGGCAAACATCAGCATCGGGCTGACCTTGAAGGCATATGTGTCACCCGAAAGGTTCTCGACGATAAGAAACTGATAGTTGTTCTGATCAGACTGCGAATAGCTTACACTTACGCCGGTTATCCATTGACCCTTGGGCACGAATGTAATCTGTTTGAGATCTCGGCTGAATTCCTTCTGCGCCGCGGCATCGGCCGGTTGAAGCATAAAGATGGCCGCCAGCACGACAGCAAGTTTATATATAGACTTCATTAGGTCTCGTTTTTTCATTTAATTAAAAACTTTGTAAAATTACGCCTTTATCTCCAAACACAAGGCCATATATTTGTTAAAAAGGTTAAACAGCCGGAGCATCACTCTAAGCCCTGTCTCTTATACACATCTCCGAGCCCACGAGACGTAGAGGAATCT
>CALZQD010000182.1 GCA_945828175.1 uncultured Bacteroidales bacterium
GTCGCCGCCGGGGAGTTCGATTTTCTTGATGCCGCTGCCGCTGATGACGAAGAGCTTCTCGCCTTTCTTATCGGTAGCGAATCCGCCTCTGACGCCGTGGGTCAGCACTTTGGTCTCGCCCTTGCGGATGTCGAGGCACATGAGGTTATACGAGCCTTCGCTGTCGCGGACGACATAGTAGAGCTTGTCGCCTTTTGGCGAGAGGAAGTAGTCGCCATACATGGCCGAGCTGCCGGTGAGGCGGCGGGTGCGGTATTTGCGGTTGGCGAGGTCGAAGTCGAGCGGCTCGACGCTGTCTTCGTCGGCCTTGGCGTCTTTGCCTTTGTTTTTCTTCGACTTCTTGTCTTTCATGTCTTTCTTGTCGTCGGCTTTCTCCTCGTCGGCCTTGTTCTCCTTGGCTTTCTCGGCGAGGGCGGCCTCTTCTTCGGTCATGTTGAACTCATCCCAGGCCTCGCCGTCGAGGAGCATGATGACGATGTCGTCCTGATTGCCCCAGCTGCCGTGGCTCTTCATGCCGTATTTGCCGGTGGTGTAGGCGACGCCCTTGCCGCCGAGCACCCATTTGGGATTTTCGTCGGAGTAGCCGCTCTCGGTGAGGTCGACGACCTCGCTTCCGTCGGCGCGGACGATGGCGATGTCGGAGTTGTTCCATCCGCCGACGCCGATGTAGCTCGTCAGCAGCCAGCGGCTGTCGGGGCTCCAAGTGAAGCTGACGTCACCGTCGGAGTACGAGTAGTTGTATTTGCCGTCGAGAGCAGTGTTGACGGCCTTTGTGTCGAGGTCGATGACGCGCAGGGTCGTGCGGTCTTCGAGGAAGGCGACTTTCTTGCCGTCGGGGCTGTAGTCGGGCCACTGGGCGGCTTTGTCGCTGCTGTAGAGCGGCTTCTCGACGATGTCGGTGGCGTAGGCAAACTGCTTCTCGTCGTCGTTGACGATGGTCGTGACGAAAAGCTGCCAGCGACCGTCGCGCTCACTGTCGTAGACGAGGCTGCGGCCGTCGGGCGAGAAGGCGATGCCTCGCTCCTGAGCCGGAGTGTCGGTGATGCGCTTGGTGGTCTTGTATTTGGTCGATGTGACGTAGATGTCGCCACGGGCAACGAAGGCTACCTCGTCGCCCGAGGGTGAGACGGCGATGGCGTCGGCGCCGCCGGTGATGTAGCGTTTGACGCGGTCACTGTCGTAGTCGTCGGTGGCGATTTCGACGGCAATCTTCACGGGCTCGGCGCCGGGACGCAGAGTGTAGAGGTCGCCGTCGAGGCTGAAGGCGAGAGTGCCGTCGGCCGATGCCGACAGAGATCTGACGGGGTGGGTCGTCGAGTGGGTCAGCTGACGGCGCGAGCCGGCGAGGTCAGAGACGTAGACGTTGAGGATGCCGTCCTGCTCGCTGACGTAGTAGAACTGCCGGCCATCGGAGCTCCAGACCGGATTGAGGTCGTGGCCGTTGAAGTCTGTCAGTTTCGTAAACTTATTGTCTTTGTAGAGCCATATGTCAGACGTGCCCGACGAGCGCTCGTGCTTGCGCCAACGGTTTTCGAAGCCTTTCTTGTCTTCGTAGAGGAGTCCGGCGGCGGGGTTTGAGCTTGCTGCCATCATGGGCGTTGAGACAAACAGACGCGGACGCGGATTCTCGCGGTTGATGTCGATGGTATAGGTCTGGGCGGCGTTGGGGCCGAGGATGGCCTCGCGGCTGTGGCGCACGTTGGCCGAGAAGAGCAGTGTGCTGTCGTTGATGAATGTCAGGGGAGTCTCGCTGCCGCTGTGGGTTGTCAGGCGGCGGGGTTTGCCGCCGCGGGCATCGACGACATAGATGTCGGCCGAGCCTTCGCGGGTGCTCGAGAAGACGATTTTTTTGCCGTCGGGCGACCAGACGGGTGCATTGTCGTAAGCCTCGTTGGCGGTGAGGCGCGCGGCGTTGCCGCCGGTGACGGGCACGGTGAATATGTCGCCTTTATAGGTGAAGGCGACGGTCTTGCCGTCGGGCGAGATGGCGGGTTCGCGCATCCAGCGCGGTGTCTCGGCCGAAGCATAGACGAAGGCCGAGGTACATACCAGTATAAGAATCTGTTTTTTCATTTTTATAGAGTTATAGAAGGGGTAAATTATTCCTTTACATAGGGCTCGAGGAGTCCGCGCCATATGATATATCCCGGGGCGAGCAGATGTAGGCCGTCGTTTGTCAGCTCGCGGCGCAGATTGCCCTCGCTGTCGGCGAATGCCGGATAGACGTTGATCCACGTCGCGCCCTGAGCCTTGACGACGGGCTCGAGCTTGGCGTTGATGTCGCGGATGACCTCCTCTTTGCCGGCGATGGCCTTGTAGCGGCCGAAGCTGTTGTTGATGGGCAGCAGCGATTCGACATATAATTGTGTGCCGGGAGTCTCGCGGCGTATGCGGCCGATGAGGTCCGACAGGGATGTGACGATAGAGTCGGCCGTGAGGTTATGGCTGACGTCATTGACGCCGCAGAGCAGGAAAATCTTGCGGGGCTTGCCTGCAGTTACTGAGGCGAGGCGCTCCTGAATGCCCTCGACGATGTCGCCGTTGATGCCGCGGTTCTTGATGTTCGGCATGTCGAAGAGCTCGTGCCACTCGCAGCCGTGCGTGAGGCTGTTGCCGAGGAAGACGATGTCGGTCGAGTCGACGCCGAGCGCGTCGAAGAGCGATGCGCGCTGATAGTAGAGCTCGTTATATTTGGGCTTCTCGTTGACTTTGCCGTCTTTGGGGGCCTGAGCGGCGCATCCCTGTGTGAAAGCGGCGGCAAGGAGTGCCGCCGCCATTATAGAGATATGTTTCATGTCGGATGTCGCTTAAGCTTCTTCTTTGATGCCGCGGTATGCGTCGATGGCTTTCTTGACGGAGCCGTGCATGAGCAGCAGGCGCTTGGCGTCGTCGTAGGGCAGGCCGAGCTCTTCGACAATCATGCGGGTGCCGCGGTCGACGAGTTTGGCGTTGGTGAGCTGCATGTTGACCATCTTGTTGCCTTTGACGCGGCCCATCTGAATCATCACCGAGGTGGTGATCATGTTGCAGATCATCTTCTGACCTGTGCCCGATTTCATGCGCGAGCTGCCCGTGACATATTCGGGACCGACGATCATCTCGATGGCGATGTCGG
Organism: uncultured Bacteroidales bacterium; assembly: GCA_945828175.1. Lineage (GTDB taxonomy): Bacteria > Bacteroidota > Bacteroidia > Bacteroidales > Muribaculaceae > CAG-873. Next base: position 3,116 of record CALZQD010000182.1, read on the forward strand.
CGGCGGCGCTGATGGGAGCGTCGGGGTTAGAGGTGATGGCGGCTGTGAGGATACCGTGACGGCGGCATTCCTCGAGAGCGCCGATGACATAAGGCGTCGTGCCTGAGGCGGCGATGCCGATGACGGTGTCTTTGTCGTTGATGTTAAACTGCTCGAGGTCTTTCCAGCCCTGGTTGGTGTTGTCTTCGGCAGCCTCGACGGGGTTGCGCAGGGCGGTGTCGCCGCCGGCGATGAGGCCGATGACCCAGCCCGGGTCCATGCCGAACGTCGGAGGAATCTCAGAAGCGTCGAGCACGCCGAGACGGCCCGATGTGCCGGCACCCATGTAGAAGATGCGGCCGCCGCGTTTCATGCGGCTGACGATTTCGGTGACGAGTTTCTCAATCTGGGGGATTGCTTTCTCGACGGCCAGAGCTACCTTTTTGTCTTCGGTGTTGATATCGTGGAGAATCTCGCCGACTGATTTCTTCTCGAGGTCGTTATAGAGCGAAGGCTGTTCGCTGATTTTTACAAATGCCATAGTCGTTTGTGTGATGATTGTTTTTTTCTTAAATGGGTTCAGGCCTCGGTGTGGAATTTGATGAGGCCTTCCATCGGGCTCTTGATAATTGTGCCGATATGGCAGCCGCAGGCGGCGGCAGCGTCGGCGAGTACATCTTTATAGTAGTAAGCTATAGAGCCGATGAAGTTTACATCGAGGTTTTTATAGCCTTGATACTGGGCGATGTTGCGGATAAAGAACGATTTGAACGAGTTGAGTACGAGGTTGTAGATTGCGGGCTCGGCGATGTTTTCCTTGAGGAAGGGTGTCACCGAAGCGAGGAAGCGGTTGCCCTGCGGCTCTTTGTAGACCCGTTTGATGATTGTAAGACGGTCGAGGTCATACTGCTTGAGGAACTTGTCGCACAGGTGCTTTGGAAGCTGGTTCTTGAGCACGTCGCCGATGAGGAGCTTGCCGAGGACGGCGCCGCTGCCTTCGTCGCCGAGGATATAGCCCAGAGGCGAGACGTTGTCACAGATTTTTTCACCGTCGTAGTAGCATGAGTTCGAGCCTGTGCCCATGATGCAGGCGATGCCGGGACGGCGGCCGCAGAGGGCGCGGGCGGCTGCGAGCAGGTCGGTATGGACCTCGATGGTCTTGGCTCCCTGGATATTCTTGGCGATAGCGCCGGCGACATTGCCGCAGACTTCGTCGGAGATACAGCCGGCTCCATAGAAGTAGACGGCGTCGATGGCATAATTGCCAAGTTCGGGCATCAGTTCGGTGGCGATGCGCACTGTCTCTTATACACATCTCCGAGCCCACGAGACGTAGAGGAATCT
>CALZQD010000183.1 GCA_945828175.1 uncultured Bacteroidales bacterium
ATACGCGATTCCTCTACGTCTCGTGGGCTCGGAGATGTGTATAAGAGACAGGACGCTATCGACGCTTTCGCCGAGATAGGGAGGCATCGAGGCTTCGCCGTAGCCGACAATGCCGTCATATTCGATCTGCACCTGGACGTCGGGGGTCGTCGTGCGCTGCGAGCGCGCCAGGTTGAACGCATGTTTGAGCTTCAGTTCGTAAGGAGCGAAAGAGAGATTAAGGCGTCCGGCGCGTGATGTCTGTTTCGTGGGCTGTCCGAAGGCTGAGAATGAGATTGGCGAAGCCGCTACGGCTGCACCGATGAGAGATGTTTTGAGAAATTTTCGGCGGTCCATATTATATATATTGGTGTGATAATGATTTTTTCGGTTTATGAGTCTCTTTAGAAATACCAGGGATGGTCTTTGGCGCGGGTGATGCCCCGAGTTCCTTCGTTGCCGGCGATTCTGACGGCATGGAGGAACGGCTTCGTCAGATACGACGGGCTCTCGGGGTCGACGCTGTTGCGTTTGACGCGGCCCGACGAGTGGACGTAGTCGCCGTCGTGGTCATAGATGGCGACGTGGGTAACGCGGCCAGTCTTGGCGTTGCCGAAGAAGAGCAGGTCGCCCGCCTTACACGAGGGCCAGTCTTCGGCCTCGATGCGTGTGCCCGTCAGAGCCTGCTGCGAGGCGTCGCGCATCAGTATTATGCCGTTCGAGAGGTAGCTCACTTTCGCCAGACCCGAGCAGTCGAGGCTTTTTATCGAGGTGCCGCCCCAGAGGTAGGGAGTGCCTTCCATCGAGTATGCCGTGTCGAGTATTTTCTGTGCGTCGAAGGGCTGGTCGGCCCACTCTTCTATCGCTGTCAGGTCATCGCTGTCGACCCAGCCGCGACGGCCGTCGGGAGTGACGATTTCTGTGCGTCCGGCCTCGGTCTTGCCCGTCGGGCTGACGATGTTGCCGTTGACCAAGTCGGTGACGACGTCACGCAGGCCCTTGGCTGTCGGCGAGTTGTAGGCGCGTGTCTGATAGATGGCGGTGACGACGGCGCGAGGCGCGAGGCGCCACTGCTCCATATCGTCGGCGCTGCGGCTGACTATCGACGAGTTTGTCACCCAGGCGATATAGCCGTCGGGGGTCTGGACGCGCGTCCAGTCGTCGCGCTGCTCGATGACACGCAGCGGCATGCCCATCAGCGCCTGTGTCGCCATCTCGCCGGCGTGGGCCGGACGGGTGCGCAGACAGGCGACAGAAATCAGCGGCGTCGCCCAGCGGTCTGTGCCGGCGACGGTCAGCGAGTCGACATAGTCGATGCCGGCCTCGGCGAGCGCCTTGCGAAGCGCGTCGGCCACAGAGGCCTCGGAGATCAGGCCCTTGACGACCGTCAGGCCGTTGTCGGCGCTTGTGCCTGTCACTTCGTATATTATCTGGCGGCTGTCGGGCGCCATGGTTTTGCCGACCTCGGTGATGATTTCATTGGCGTTGTCGGCGGCCGATACCTTGACGGCGAGGGTCGAGAGTATCAGTATCGTTGTAAGTATGCTGATTAGGCGTGTCATTTGAGTTCGTTGATGTTTTTAGGTACTACTTCGATGAGTTCGAGGTGGCTGTCCCAGCCGGGGTAAAAGAGATTGCCGCGGGTCGACTCGACTTCGCCGAGCTGGAAGTCGACGGTCTCACTGCGCACATATTTCTTTGCGGGATAGAGCTCGCCGCAGACGCCCTTGTTCGAGGCGAGACGGTGGGCATCCATGCCGTGAGAGTAGAATTTCTCGATGCGCTTGTCGCCCGAGTTGATATAGCGGCCGAACGATACGTCGACAGGCACCCATCCGATGCCTTCGAAGTAGACTTCGGCCCAGTCGTGGAGATTCTTCTCACCGGGGTGCAGCATCCAGCCGCTCTCCCAGCGCGCCGGAATGCCGAGCGATCTCATCAGCGAGATATAGAGCAACGCGACCTGGCCGCAGTCGCCGTGGCCTTCGTCGATGACATACTGCGGAATGCACTCGATAGTGCTGTATTCGCGCGCTCCGGCCCACGGATAGCGGGCGATAATGTAATCGTAGACAAGCTCGCTGCACTCGAAGGGGTCAGTCGTGTCGCCGACGATGGCGCGGGCGAGCGAGTCGGCCCTGATGATGTGGGGAGCCTCGAAGGCGGTATAGCGGCGGTAGACCTCCGAGTCTTTATCATAGGACTTTATGTTGGCCCTGATATATTCGGGCGAGAAGTATTCGCCGAGGTTGTCGAAGCTGACGGTGACCTCGAAGTGGGTCGGCTTGCCCTCGGTGACGGGCTGCTCGAAGTAAACGGTGTTGTGGACCGAGGTCTCGGGCGACGACACGATGCGCTTCTCGGGGTAAGACGATATGATTCTGACGTTTTGCTGACGCGGCGTCTCGAGCGGCACCGGCATCCAGGCCCTGAGGGTATCGCCCTTGAGCGCCTCGTTGTAAGGCACGTCGATGGTGAAGCGGTAGGTGACGTTGTGGGCGCGACCGAGGTCGTTTCGGCCGTCATAGCAGGCGATTACCGAGTCGACATAAGCTATGCGCGCCTTCGAGGCGGCCGCGCCGCGCGGTTTGCTGCCTCCGTTCATCGCGGGGTTGAGCAGCGCCAGGTTGCGGGGCGACTTGCGGTGCATATACTCGACGCCGTCGATGACGCGCGTCTCGACGTAATGCTTGTCGACGAAGCGGCGGATGTCGGCGTCGCTGACTTCGGGATGAAGCTTCTTGATCATCTCGGTGGCCTCGGGCATCGTCAGCGAGAAGTCAGACTTCAGTCGCGAGGCTATCGCGGCGGCCGAGTCGTTCTCGAGCCACACGGGTGTGTCGGCTGCGGCAATGGCACCTAAGGCGAGCATCGCGGCGGCTGATAATGTGATGGCGGTTTTCGGTATTCTCATGGCTTATTTAAGGATTATGTCGCCGAAGAATTCGGGACGGTGGAAATCAGGCTTGTCGGTCTCGATCGGGTTCCAGCTCATATAGTGGGGCTGAGTCGCCGCCGAGGCGCATTTATAGAAATTGCCGCGCATCGCTATCGGCTCGCCCCGGTATTCGACGCCCATGAGGTCGAGCGGGATGACGACGAGGAGGTTCCACGAGAAGAGGCCTTCGAGTTCGCGGAATGGACGCGTGCCGCAGGACGGATAGCGCTTGATGCGGGCGAGCTCTTCGTCGCTCAGGCGCACGGGCGAGCGGCGCTCGCTGCGGTGCGAGGCGTTGATGGCGCCGATGCAGTTGAACTCGAAGTTCCAGTAAGGCAGCTCGCCTGTCGGCTCGACGAAAAATTCGACGCACGAGTCGGCGCTCACGGCCGACTGGTTCTCGTAGTTCTCGGCGCGCAGATAGTTGCATCTGACAAAGAAGTCGATGTAGATGTTCTTGCCCGAGTGGGCGATGGTGAATGTCGTCAGCGGACGGTAGGGAAACTCTTTCTCCCAGTTGACTGATTCGATGGTGCGGCGGGGCGCTTTTTCGTCGAGACAGTTGACGATATCGTTGACGTTGTCGAGCTCGTCGAGTTCGGCTATATATGGCACTTCGAGTTTTTTTGTCTTGCGGTCGGTCATAAGCAGCTATGGCTTTATGTTGTGATATATCAGATAAAAAAGTGGTCTTTGACGGCGATGGCCACACCGACAACCGCCATGACAATCAGCACAGTGCCGATGATGCGGTTGACGAGCCACAGGGCGCGCACGTTGAAGCGGCGGCGCAGCTTGTTGACGAGATATGTCACCATATACCACCACACGACCGCCCCGCCGAATATCGTCAGGTAGGCCCAGATGTAGTGGAAGAGTTCATACTCGGGCAAGATGAAGTTAAATCGCGCGTAAAGACCTATGATAAAGAAGAGTATCAGCGGGTTGGAGAAAGTCAGCAGAAATCCCGTCACGAAATCGCTCCAGTAGTTGGCCGAACTGTCGTCGGCGGTCTGCAGCGAGCGCGTCGGATTTTTCTTGAAGAGGTAGATGCCGAAAGCGACGAGCACCGAGCCGCCGACGAGCTGCAGCACGAACTGATGGCGCTCGATAAGGCCGGTGATGAAGCTCACGCAAAAGCCTGTCAGAAGGCAGTATATCAGGTCGCTCATGGCGGCGCCGAGGCCCGTGAAGAAGGCCGGCCAGCGCCCTTTGCTCAGCGTACGCTGGATGATGAGCATTCCTATCGGCCCCATGGGGGCTGAGATGAGAATGCCGATGGCAATTCCGCGGGGCAATATATAGAGGGCGTGCTCCAATTTCTGCTGATTACTATAATAAGCAAATTTACAAAACTTTGTTTTATATACAAATCAAAAAACTCGACCGCGGCTGTAATTTATACCCTCAGCCGAGTTTTTTAGAGCCTGTTTTATAATAAATGTTAAAACAGAGGTTGCATAGTTTGAGGCGAGTTTTGTTTTGAGCCAAAGGAGCATAG
>CALZQD010000184.1 GCA_945828175.1 uncultured Bacteroidales bacterium
TTGAGCGAAAAACGGGACTCGAACCCGCGACCCCGACCTTGGCAAGGTCGTGCTCTACCAACTGAGCTATTTTCGCATTAAAACAATGTTCGTTTTTTGCTTTTGCGATGCAAAGTTATGGCTTTTTACCGAAACTGCAAAATGTTTTTGCGATTTTTTCGCAAGCTTTTTTCATTTTATTTTTAAACCCGCTGACTCTCAGAAACAAACCGAGGCAACTTTTTTTGATGATTTTTTCAGAGTATCGGGCTGAGGAGGCGCAAAACCGATTCTATCGATTTTTTTATCACCGGACGGCGGTGCCATTCGTCGGCACGAAGGCGGGTCGACTGCTTCATGTCGTCGCGGAACATTGCCGTCAGCCGGGCGTTGATTTCGCGCGAATACATAAACATATTTGACTCGAAGTTGTGCTCGAAGCTGCGGAAGTCGAAGTTTGTCGAGCCGACAGACGAAAATTCGTCGTCGACAACGATGGTCTTGGCATGGAGCATGCCGGGCTCGTACATATAAATTTTTATGCCGGCGCGAAGACACTCGCTGATATACGAGGCCGTGGCGTAGTTGAGCATGGCCGAGTCGCCGCGGCGGGGTATCATGATGCGGACGTCGACATGCGAGAGCGCGGCGGTCTGGAGAGCCTTTAGCAAGCCCTCGGTGGGCAGGAAATAAGGCGTCTGGATGTATACGCGGCGCTTGGCATTGGAGATGGCCTTATGGAAAAGGTAGGCGATATTGCTCCACTGCGACGTGGGGCCTGACGTGAGATGCTGCATGCATACGTCGGCGCCGGCGGGTGTGACGGGCTCGGCGGGGTCGTCGGCGATAAGCGGCTGTCCCATGAAATGCCAGTCGACGGCAAATGAATACTGCAGCGACGAGACGACCGAGCCGGTGACGCGCAGATGGGTGTCGCGCCAGCAGCCGAACTTGCCGCCGTCGATATAGCGGTCGGCGATGTTCATGCCGCCGATATAGCCGACACGGCCGTCGATGACCACAATCTTGCGGTGGTTGCGCCAGTTGATGCGGGTGCCGAAGGGCGGGAACGAGACTTTGAAGAATGGATAGGCCTTGATGCCTGCCTCTTTCATTTCCTTGAAGAAGCTGCGGCGCACCTTGAACGAGCCTACATGGTCGTAGATGAGCCTGACGGCGACGCCGGCGCGGGCGCGCTCGATGAGGATGTCGCGGATCTCGCAGCCTATCTTGTCGTCCTCGAAGATGTAATACTGCATATGGATATAGGAGGTCGCAGAGCGCAGGTCGCGCTTGAGGCTCTCGAACTTCGAGGCGCCGTCGCCGAAAATTTCTACCTCGTTGCCGACATAGACATGGGCGCCCGAGAGCGAGCGGGCGAGATAGATCTGCTGGCGCGACTCGGTCGAGAGGTCGAGATTGCGTATCTTGACAGGCGTGGCGCGCTCCTTGCGTTTGAGTCGGCGGCGGTTGCGGCGCGAAATCATGCGCGTGTTCTTGATGCTGCGGCCGAAGAATAGATACAGCACTATACCGACGATGGGCAGCAGAAAGAGGACTGTCACCCAAGCCAGCGACTTCACGGGATTGCGGTTTTCCGAGATTATGACGCCGATGATCGTGATGACCGTTGCGAAATAGACCGTCCAAAAAACGTAGTAAACCCAGCTGAGGTTAATATACTGCATCAAAGACTCAAACATGGTACAATGTTATACATTAATTATGAAAGAGCGTACACCGTTAACTTTAATTAACTCTAACTTTATCAGCGAGACACTTCTGTGAAATGTTTCAGTTGTTTTAATGCCGGAGGGTTTGACCTTAGCGATATTTTGACTACTTTTGCGACAGAGTTGCCTGCAACCGTACGACAGCGGCGCTGCCCGAGGCGACTGTTTTCTATTTAAAAGCTTAATATGAAGATATTTTCGAGCGAAAATATTAAAAATATAATCGAAGAGTCTATCGCCGAGCAAGGCATAGAAATGATTGACTTCATCGACCGTGTCGGCGAGGCCGTGACGACCGAAGTGGCCGCCATAGCCACGGCGACTCAGCGCATCGTCATATTCGCGGGCTATGACAGCTGCGGCGCATATGCCCTGACGACGGCCACGTTTCTCAACCACCTGGGCTACAAACCGGTCGTCTACCTCTTCAACATCGGCGGCAACCGCCTTAACCGCGAGTGCGGCATGGCCCTCGAGCGCTTCAGGGAGATGTGTCCCGAAGGCAACATCGTCGAGGTCACGGGTCTGCGCTTCGCCATGCCCGAGCTCGACCGCGACTGCGTCATCGTCGACGGACTCTTCGGCGGCGACCACACCGAGCCGCTCACCGGCGGCTACCAGCACATGGTCAGAAACATCAACGAGTCGGGCGCCGTCATCATCTCGATCGACGCCCCGTCGGGACTGGCCTCCGACGCCATGTCGGGTCTTATCAACCGCAATATCATCCACGCCGACCTGACGCTGGCCGTCGGCATGCCCCACCTGTCGTTTTTCACGGCTGAGAACGCCGAGCTCGTCGGCCGATGGAAGGTAATCGACATAGGCCTCAGCCGCGAGGCCGTCGCGCGGGCCAAGACGTCGCACTATCTCATCGAGGAGCGCGACATCAACCGCCTGCTGCCCGTCAGGCTGTTCAACTCATCGAAAAACGACTACGGCAGCGCCATCATCTTCGCCGGCTCATACGGCATGATGGGAGCCGCCGTGCTCGCCACCAAGGCCGCCTCGCGCTCGGGCTGCGGCAAGGTGACATGCCACTCGCCCCGCTGCGGCTATTTCATCATGCAGAGTTCGGTGCCGAGCGCGCTCTTCGAGAGCGACACTGCCGACACAACCATCGAGAGCATCGAGCTCCGCCGCAACTACGACGCCGTAGCCATCGGCCCGGGCTTAGGCACAGCCGACCACACCATCCGCGCCCTCGAGAGCTTCCTCAAGGTCGCCGGAGCCAACAGCCGCCCTGTGATCCTCGACGCCGACGCCCTCAACTGCATATCGCTGCGCCCGTCGATACTCAACTATCTGCCGCCGCTGTCGGTGCTGACGCCCCACGCCGGCGAGTTCGACCGCATCTTCGGCCCGCAGCCTTCGTCGGAGGCGCGTATGCTCAAAGCCATCGAAATCGCCCGCTACTATAAGATAATCATCGTTCTGAAAGGCTATTACACCGCCACCGTGCGTCCCGACGGCAAGGTGTTCATCAACTCGTCGGGCACGACAGCCCTCGCCACGGCAGGCACAGGCGACGTGCTGACCGGACTCATCGCCGGCATCATGGCCCAGGGCTTCAAGCCCGAGATTGCAGCCGTCGCCGGCGTCTACATCCACGGCGTCGCGGGCCGCATAGCCGAACAGACCAACGGCACCTACGGCACGACCGCCGACGACGTCGCCGACTGCATCGGCCGCGCAATAAAAAGCATCATGGACAAGCAATGAATAAAAGCAAATATACAATGAACAAGTTGCTCACAACAATCGCTGCCGCACTGGTTGCGCTGACACCGGCGACAGCCCAGACCGCCCAGCGGCTGACGGCATCGAAAGCCAACGAATACGGACTCATCTACAGTCTGCCGACGACGGTCGTCGACATAACCATCGAGGCCGAGCACACCGTGAAGACCCCGGGCCCGTTCTACAACTACTCGCGCCTGAAGCTCGGCGTCGACGCCATCACCGCGCCCTCGAAGAGCGTCACCATCAAGAGCGTGACCTTCACCCCGCGCGGCGTCGCCGACAACGACAACCGCTGGCTCGTGCAGTTCAAATCAGGCTCGACGCCATATATAATCTTAGCCGACAACAACTGCCCCGTGGCCGTCAACACCGACCGCCTGCCCGAGCTGCCCGTGGCCGAGCTTCCCGAGGCTGTCAAGGCCGGTCCTACCCCGCTCGAGACCGAGGCCGCCCGTCAGGCCATCACCCAGGAGATGACGATGAGCTCGTCGCTGTCGAAACGCGCCGACCTCGTAGCCCAGCGAATCTTCGAGCTGCGCGAGACCCGCACCGACCTCATATCGGGCCAGGCCGACAACACGCCGCCCGACGGCAAATCGCTGCAACTCGCCCTCGACAACCTCACGGCTCAGGAAGACGCGCTGACAGCCATGTTCACCGGCACGACAAAGAAATATACCACTGTCTCGACCGTCACCTTCGAGCCTGACAGCGAAAGCGTCAACGGCGAGATATTCGCCCGCCTGTCGCCCATCGACGGCATCGTCGACATCAACGACCTCAGCGGTAGCCCGATATACCTGTCGATGGACATCATCAGCGAGGGCTCGCTGCCCGTCAATGATAAAGGTGAGGCCAAATCATTCCCCAAAGGCGGCCTGGCATACAAC
>CALZQD010000185.1 GCA_945828175.1 uncultured Bacteroidales bacterium
GGCTCAAAACAAAACTCGCCTCAAACTATGCAACCTCTGATTTAACATTTATTATAAAACAGGCTCTTAGTTTTTCAAAACAATTATTAAAAATGTACAACTTTTCTCATGATTATAATTTAAAATCTCATCATACCGACGAATCTTGCTTTTTTATTATCTTTGCACTATAAACTATAAAGACCTTATTATGAAAAAAGCAATCAGTCTTATCATGCTGTTGGCCATGGCCTTGTGTGCAAATGCGCTTGAAAACGGCTTCTATATCATCAGAAGTGCCAACAACCGCAACTATGTCATCGACAATAACGGATGCAACACCAGCGACGGCAACAACATACATTTATGGGAACTGAACCGGACGAGAGCGCAGATATGGCATATGACGAATCTCCCCGACGGCACTGTAACATTTGCCAACATGTCGGTGCTTCCGAATCCTTTGGATCAATCGACTTTCCATATGCTCGATCTCAACGGCTCAGGTACGTTTAACGGTAACAATATCCATCTTTGGACCTACAACGGCACAAGGGCCCAACGCTGGTATCTTGTGAGGAACTCCGACGGTACATATACAATTCAGTCGTCGGTCAACCGCAACTATGTCGTCGACAACAACGGCAACAACGTCTACAACGGCAACAATATCCAGATTTGGGAATCGAACGGCAGCAACGCTCAGCGCTGGATATTCGAGAGAACGACTCTCTGAGCAATACTTCGGGGGACAGATTGTTAATTTTTGGTTAATCATCATGCATTTGCCCTCGAATTGTAACAGAGGTACGATATTTTTTTGTACTTTTGCGATTAAAGGTCAAAACGCGCCTTTTTATTAATAGTAATTAAAATATCTAAATCTCTTATACACAACAATGAAGATTAAATTTCTTTTATCTCTGCTGGTAGCATCGGCACTCACCGCCGGCGCACAGAGCCAAGGCTACAAGGACGGTATCGAATTTTACAAAGCCGGTCAGTATGACAACGCCAAGACAATTCTGAACCGCACGATCAACGAACCGTCGACCGACCAGTCGCTCGCTTACTACTTCCTCGGTCAGGTCGATCTCGCCCAGAACGACAAGGCAGCAGCCAAGTCAGCCTTTGAAAAAGGTGTATCAATCAACCCGGAATGCGGCTACAACTATGTAGGCCTCGGCGCCCTCGACCTGCTCGCAGGCAACGAATCGGCAGCTCAGGACAACTTCAAGAAAGCACAGAACCTCGCCAAGAAAGACGCCGAGCTGACAATCGCCATCGCCCGCGCCTACTACAACGCCGACCCGGTAAAATATGCAAAGGAGATTCGCAAGAATATCGACAAGGCCCGCAAGGACTCGAAGCTCAAAGAGCCCGCAATCTATGTGCTCGAGGGCGATATGAAATATGACGCACAGGACTTCGGCGGCGCAGCTGCCCAGTATGAGCAGGCCATCACATTCGACCCGAAGAACCCCGAAGGCTACGTCAAATATGCCAACGCATACTTCCGCGTGAACCCCAAGTTCTCAATCGAGAAACTCGAGCAGCTCAACACCGAGCTCCCGACATCGGCTCTCGCCCAGCGCGAACTCGCCGAGAAATACTACGAGGCAAACTACTGGAACAAAGCAGCCGAGCTCTACGGCAAATACATCCAGAACCCCAACCACTTCCCCGAAGACAAGGCCCGCTACTCGGTGCTTCTCTACTACGGCAAAAAATATGACGAATCGCTCGCCGTCGCCAACGAGATCCTCGCTCAGGACCCGTCGAACTTCCTGATGCAGCGTCTGCGCTTCCTCAACCTCGCCGACCTCAAGGACTACACCAAAGCCGACGAGGCAGCCAAGAGCTTCTTCACCAAGAACGTAGGCAAAACATTCACCACCAACGACTTCACGACCTACGCCGACGTGCTCGAGAACCTCGGTCAGGACTCGCTCGCAGTCGTACAGTATGAGCTCGCCGTCGCCAACGACCCCGACAACGCCGACCTCATCAGCGAACTCAGCACCGTCTACACCAAGGCAAAACAATATACCAAGGCAGCTGACGCATATGCCCTCTACCTGAGCAAAATCGAAGAGCCCAGCTCGAACGACCTCTACGCAGCCGCCGGCCGCTACCTGAACGCCGCAGCTACAGCAGGCGACAACGCCGAGCTCCGCGCCGAGACAGCAAGCAAGGGCCTCGAATATATCAACAAGGCAATCGCCGAGGCACAGCCCAATCCCCTGCTCTATCAGCGCAAGGCCCGCCTCTACATCGCCGGCAACAACAACCAACCCAACCAGGAATCGGTTGACGCCTACGCCCAGATGCTCGCCCTGCTCGACCAGGATCCCGCCAACATGGACGCCGCCAACAAGGCCAACAAGCTCAATATGTATAAAGAGGCTTATCAGTTCAGCTATGTCTACTACGGCAACGTAGCCCACGAGAAAGAGAAAGCCGCCGAAATCGCCGAGAAGCTCAAAGCAGTCAACGCTCTTCTCAACCCGACTCAGGCAGCCGAATAAGCCCCGCATAAGCTAACAAACCATACCGAGGCGGTTTCTTCCAAATCAGGAAGCAGCCGCCTCGATTTTATCACACCACCCTATCGCGAATATGAACTTCACACCACTGGCCGAACGCATGAGGCCGCAGACACTCGACGACTACATCGGACAGAGCCATCTCGTCGGCGAAGGAGCCGTGCTCCGGCGCATGATCGACAGCGGCCGCGTCGCGTCATTCATACTCTGGGGTCCTCCCGGAGTCGGCAAGACCACGCTGGCCAAAATCATAGCCAACACGACGAAATCGGCCTTCCACACCCTCTCGGCCGTCAACGCCGGCGTCAAGGACGTGCGCGACGTCATCGAGCAATGCCGCAACGAGAGCCGCAGCATGTTCTCAGAGGGACGACCGATACTCTTCATTGATGAAATCCACCGTTTCAACAAGTCGCAGCAGGACAGCCTGCTCGGCGCCGTCGAAGAAGGCACCGTGACGCTCATCGGCGCCACGACCGAGAACCCATCGTTCGAGGTCATACGGCCGCTGCTGTCGCGCGCCCAGGTCTACACCCTCAAGCCCCTCGAAGAGAGCGAGCTGAAGGCCCTGCTCGACCACACCCTCGCCCACGACGAGATACTCTCGAAGCGCAAGGTCGACGTCAAAGAGACGACGGCGCTCTTCCGCTACGCCGGCGGCGACGCGCGTAAGCTGCTCAATATCATAGACCTCTTCGAGCAGTCGACGCCCCACGGCAAGACCATCGTCATCGACGACAAGAGCGTCACCGACCACCTGCAGCAGAATCCGCAGGCCTATGACAAGAACGGCGAGATGCACTACGACATCATCTCGGCCTTTATCAAAAGCATACGCGGCAGCGACCCCGACGCCGCCGTCTACTGGCTGGCGCGCATGATCGCCGGCGGCGAAGACCCCGAGTTTATCGCCCGGCGCCTCGTCATCGTCGCCGCCGAAGACATAGGCCTGGCCAACCCCAACGCCCTGCTGCTTGCCAACGCTACCTTCGACGCCATACAGAAGATAGGCATGCCCGAGGGGCGCATTCCCTTGGCAGAATGCACCGTCTATCTGGCCACGTCGGCAAAGAGCAACTCGGCGTATATGGCTATCGGAGCAGCCATGGCCGAGGTAGAGAACTCGGGCAACCTGCCCGTGCCGCTACACCTGCGCAACGCGCCGACGTCGCTGATGAAAAAGCTCGGCTACGGCGCAAACTACAAGTATGCCCACGACTATCCCGGCAACTTCGTGCAGCAGCAGTTCCTGCCCGACCGCCTTGTCGGCCACACGTTCTGGCAGCACTGCGACAACCCGTCGGAGAACACCATCGCCACCCGCCAGCAACAGCGCTGGCACCCCGAAAAGAAAGACTGACTCCAAGCAAGCATACAAAAAAATCTGCCGCAACGCTGAGCAAAACGATGCGGCAGATTTTTATTGCTATATATCTGTCTTTATAGATTACTACCGGCGTAGGTTTTTAGAAGACCCTCGACGTCGATATCGCCCTTGAGGTATATTATAGAGTACTCGCCTTCGTCGTTGACCTCGAGAATCAGCGTGGTGTCGTCGCCCTTGTCGAGATTGCCGAAAATGTTAATGAGGCTTTCGTCGTCATTGACCTCGAGGAGCAGGTCGATGGCTTCCTTCGAATCCTTGACAAAGCGGCGGGTGACGGTGCGCAGCGAGTCGGCCGACTGCCGCAGTGAGGTGTTTATCACCTCGAGACCCTTGAGGCTCTTGACATAGCCGGCGGCCTCGCCCATGCTCCTGTCTCTTATACACATCTGACGCTGCCGACGATATGCAGTGTGT
>CALZQD010000186.1 GCA_945828175.1 uncultured Bacteroidales bacterium
ATTCCTCTACGTCTCGTGGGCTCGGAGATGTGTATAAGAGACAGGAACTCCTGATAAAGCAGCATCAGGATTATCAGCAGCGCGCAGAGCGACGTCCACATCAGCGTCGCTGAGGCCGACGCCTCGCTCTCGAACTGGCCGCCGTAGCTGACATAGTAGTTGGCCGGCAGCGTCACTTCGCTCTCGATGCGGCTGCGGATGTCGTTGACGGTGCTGCGCAGGTCGCGGCCCTCGACATTGGCCGAGACGACGATGCGGCGCTTGACATTCTCGCGGTTGATGGTGTTTGGACCTGACGACGAGATGATTTCGGCAACGTCTGATAGCGGTATCTTGCCGCGGTTGGAGTCAATCGACAGTTGCGATATGGCGTCGATGGTCGAGCGCGATTCGGGGTCGACGATGACGGTGACGTCGTAGGGCTGACCGTTTTCATAGACCTGCGAGACTGCCGTGCCGCCGATGGCGGTGTTGACGATGCGGTTGAAGTCGGCAATCTTGATGCCGTAGGCCGCGAGAAGCTGACGGCGGGGCCTGATGACGAGCTCGGGGCGCTCAATCTGCTGCTCGATGTTGGCGTCGACGACGCCGTCGACTCCCTTGATTATCTCCTTGATCTCATTGCCGGTGGCAAAGAGTCGGTTGAGGTCGTCGCCGAAAATCTTGATGGCGATCTGCGACTCGGTGCCCGAGAGCATCGCGTCGATGCGGTGCGAGATAGGCTGGCCGATTTCGACGTTGACACCGGGAAGGGTGCCGAGCTTCTGACGCAGTTCGGCCACGACCTGACCGCGGGTGCGGCCGTCGAGTTTGTAGGGCGCTTCGATTTCAGAGGTGTTGACGCCGAGCGAGTGTTCGTCGAGTTCGGCGCGGCCGGTCTTTCGGGCGACGGTCTTGATTTCGGGCACAGACATTATCATGCGCTCGGCCTCGCGACCGATTTTGTCGCTTTCTTCGAGCGAGACGCCCGGCAGGGTCGACACGTTGATGGTGAACGAGCCCTCGTTGAAGCCGGGCAGTAAGCCGCGGCCGAGAGTGAAGAACACGGCTGCTGCGGCAACGAGCAGCACGGCAGTCGTGACGATGATGGCCTTGGTGTGAGCGACCGATGCCGTCAACGCGCGTCGGTAGAGCTCGGTCAGCTTGCGGGCGACAAGTGGCTGACGGGCAAGCTTCTCGTTCTCGCGCTTGGTGCCGAGCAGGAAGCTGCAGAGCGTCGGCGTCACAGTCAGCGCGACAAGCGTCGAGGCGAGGAGCGCCACGATGAAGGCCACGCCCAGGGGAATCAGCAGACGGCCTTCGATGCCCGACAGGAAGAAGAGCGGCAGGAAGCTCGCGATGATGATGAGCGACGAGTTGAAGATAGGCGTTCGCACCTCGGTCGACGCCTCGTAGACAACCTTGACGGCCGGTTTCTGCTCGGCCGGCGGCAGCGCCGAGTTCTGGCGCAGGCGCTTGTAGACGTTCTCGACGTCGACGATTGCGTCATCGACCAGCGAGCCGATGGCGATTGCTATGCCGCCGAGGCTCATCGTGTTGATGGTGTAGCCCATGAAATGGAGCACCAATACGGTGATTATAATCGACAGCGGCAGGGCGACAATAGAAATGAGCGTCGTGCGCAGGTCCATCAGGAAGAAGAATAGCACGATGATGACGAAGACCGCGCCCTCGAGCAGCGCCTTCTGGAGGTTGCTTATCGAATTGTCGATGAATTCGCTCTGGCGGAAGATGTCGGTCGAGATCTTTACGTCGGTGGGCAGGGTCAGAGCCATGTCGGCGAGCTCGGCGTCGATGCGTTCGGTCAGGTCGATGGTGCCCTCGGCGGGCTGTTTCGTTACGGTGATGATGACGGCGGGCTCTGCCTTGACTGACGCGAGACCTATCTGAGGCACGGCGCCGCCGATGACTACGTCGGCGATGTCGCCCACGGTGACGATGCCGCGGCTGTCGCTCCTGACGACAGAGGCGGCGATGTCGTCGATCGAAGTCGTGTTGACGTCGCCCTTGACGATATATTCATTGCCGTACTGGTAGATTACGCCGCCGGCCGAGTTGTCATTGACGCCCTCGACGCTCTCCATCACCTCGCCGAGGCTGATGTCGAAATATTTCATGCGGTCGGGCGACAATCTGATCTGATATTCCCTGACGTCGCCGCCGATGACCGACACCTGCGACACACCGCCCATGGCGAGCAGACGCGGACGCATGATTTTCTCGGCAATCGTGCGCAGGTCGAGCATCGACGTCGAGTCGGCCGTCAGGCCTATGATCATCATTTCGCCGAGAATCGACGACTGCGGGCCGAGGGTAGGGGTCTTGACATTCGGCGGCAGCACTTCGGCGAGCGCGCCGAGACGTTCGGTGACAATCTGGCGGGCACGGTAGATGTCGGTGCCCCAGTCAAACTCGACCCAGACGGTCGACAGGCCGGAGGCCGAGGCCGAGCGCACGCGGCGCACGCCGGTCGAGCCGTTGACGGCTGTCTCGATGGGATAAGTCACGATTTTTTCGACCTCCTCGGGTGCGAAGCCCGGAGCCTCGGTCATGACGACGACCGTCGGCGCGTTGAGGTCGGGGAAGATGTCGACCTCGGTCCTGACGAGCGTTATCATGCCGGCGACAAACACGACGGCCATGAGGATGAGCACGGTCAGACGGTTGTCGAGCGAGAACTTTATTATTCGGTTGAGCATGGCTTATCAGTGGTTGTGGGTGTGACCTTCGGGAACATTGCCGCTCGATTCGGCGAGACGGATAGTGACGGCGCCGTCGACGACGACATCTTCGCCCTCGCTGAGGCCCGAGACGATTTCGGTCTTGAAGCCGTCGCTGCGGCCTATTGTGACGGGAGTCTTGCGGTAGCAGTCTTCATCGAGGCGGACGAAGACAAACATGCGGCCTTGCTGCTCAGAGAGCGCGCCGACGGGTACTGATATGACGGGCGCGCCGCTGCGGCCGAGAAGGTATACTTCGGCACCGGCGCCGCGGACAAGGCTGCCGTCGTTGTCAAATGTGAAGTAGACAGGCACATAGCCTGGCACATCGGAGCTTGCCGACGCGGCTGCGGCAACGCGCTTGCCGCCGAGTGAGCTGAGGGCCACGGTCTCTTTGCCGTAGGGCAGACGGATGCGGGCGTCGTCAATGTCCTTGAGTGAGGCGTAGTAGCGCTGCGGCACATCGGCGCGGAGTGTCAGTTTCTTGTTCGACGAAACTGTTGCTATCGGGTCGCCGGCGTTGACATACTGGCCGCTGCTGACTTTGAGCGTCGTGATGACGCCGGCGCAGGGTGCTATGGCGCGGCCCGACGCGGCGGCGCTGCTGTAGTTTGCACGCGCTTCGTCGTAGGCGCGGACGGCGGCGTTATAGTCGCTCGCCGTGACGAGGCGGTCTTCGTAGAGTGGTTTGAGGCGGTCGAGTTCGCGGCGTGCGGCGTCGAGCGCGGCCTTGGCGGCGAGGTTGGCATTGCCGCCGGCTACCTTGTCGGTGCTGACGGTTGCGATGGCGCTGCCGGTGCCGACGCTGCTGCCCTGGGTTATGCCGGGTGCGAATGTGACGGTGCCCGATACAGGCGCCGAGACAACGCCCGCGCCGTTGGGGGCGTCGGTGATGACACCCGAGACCTTGATGACCTCGCTGAATGGCTCGGCCTTGACGATGGCGGTTTTGACGCCCATCAGCTCGGCTGTCTCAGGCTCAAGGACGATTACGCCCTTGTGGTTTTCTTCCTTTTCCTCACCCTCATCGTGGTGATGGTCGGCGTCGTGCTGCTCGTGATTGTGACCCGCTTCGTGGTCGTGATGATGGTGGTGATGCGAAAGCTCGTCGTTGGCGTTGGGATTGCATCCGGCGACATATATGGCAATTGTTCCCGCGCAAAGGAACTTCATAAATGATTTCATAAGTAGTTGTTAAGGTGTTGATTGGTTTTAAGAGTGGTCTGATACTTCATTGCAGGAATCAGACCACAGGCGGCGCGCGCAGGCCCGCGGGGCATCCGTCGGGCTCCGATATATGCAGCGACAGATTGCGCCGGCTGACTGTGGCGACACGGAAGTCGTCGCTGTGGAGGGCGCTCGCTGCGCAAGGCAGGATGGCTATGGGCAGGGTGGTGTAGCAGTCGTCGCTGTCATCGTCGTTGTCGTGGACAATCTGGAAGTCGTCGATCGTGAAGCCGCAGCAATCGCTGCCGCTGCCGTTTTTGTGGTGGCAGCAACCGCCTTTGTCATGCTCGTGCGAGTGGGCCAGGGCGTGGGCCGAGGCGTCGCTGAGCGTTAGACAGAAGCAGGCGCGATGGTCGGGAGTGTGATGATGAAAG
>CALZQD010000187.1 GCA_945828175.1 uncultured Bacteroidales bacterium
TCTGTACATAAGGCTATTATAAAATTAACAAATTTTGAGTGACGAAGTCAGGAAAAGTGGCTGAAATGGCGACAAACGGGCTGTAGATGCCAAAAATTGTATATATTTGCACAACGAGTAGAACAAGGATATTTCAACCGTGAGACGTCTTATATTTATCACATTTGCGCTTATAGTTTCGGCTGTGTCTGCGTCGTCGCAGATACTGAGCATCGACACTGCGCCGCTCGACCCCGACAGCGTGCGCCGCGAGTATGAAGACCGCCCTTACTTCGGGCTCTATAAAGACAATTACTTTATCTTCGGCCCGGCTGTAGGCCCGAAGATTACGCGAGCCAACACCAACATCAAGTTCCAGATCTCGGTTGCGCAGCGCCTGACGCGCTCGGTGCTTCCCGGCGGCACGTTTCTATATCTCTTTTACTCGCAGAAATGTTTCTGGAACGTGCTTGAGAATTCGATGCCGATGACCGACCTCAACTTCAATCCCGGCATCGGCCTGGCGAAGCCTATCTTCGTCAAGAACCGTTATGTCGGCAAAACAACGCTGATGATAGAGCACGAGAGCAACGGCCGCGACAGCATCTGGTCGCGCTCGTGGAACAAGGTGTCGCTTGCGGCCAATATCCTTGTCACCAAGCATCTGATGGTGCACGGCAAGGTGTGGATTCCTATCATCGACGGCGTCAATAACAAAGACATCCTGCACTACTGCGGCATCTATCAGACCGGCTTCCAGTATATATCGAGCGGCAACCGCTTCACGGCGTCGCTGACGCTGGTCAAGCGCGCAGGCAAGTTTTTTGACTATAACTCGATCGTGGAGTTTGCCTATCGCATTTTCAAGCGTGACAACCAGTTTCTGTTCGTGCAGTATTATAACGGCTATGGCGAGGGTCTGCTCGATTACAAGCAATTCCATTCGCAGCTGCGTGTCGGCATAGTCATCAAACCGAAATTCTTCAGCGAGTATTAGGCCGGCGTCAGACCTTTCAGACGGGTCTGACCTCTGTCAGAGAGGGCTGATAGCCTTATTCATATCCTTTCAGGGCTTCTGTGAGGCGGGTTTTCATGATTGCTCGCAGCTCGGGAGGCTCGAGGACCGTGATGCTCGGGCCGTATGACAACAGCTCGGCGACGAAGTCGTCGGTGATGCGCAGCCGGTAGTGGAATATCGAGTATTCGTCGTTTATCATCTCGGTCTGCGAATGATGGAGCGGCAGGGCACGGAAGTATTTGGCCTGACGGTGGTCGACGCGCAGGACGATGCGCTTGGGCTCGTTCTGCGACACGACGATGCCAAACGAGTCGTTGAAGTAGCTCTCGGGGTCGAACGCGGGGTCGGGCCTGAAGCTGTCGGAGGTGACAACGACCTCTTTCATGCGGTCGAGGGCATAGGTTTTGATGCGGTCTTCGGCGACGTTGCGGCCTGTGACATACCAGCGCTGTTTGAAAATCTTCAGCAGATATGGCTCGATGACGACGCCTGCCGTCGGCAGGCTGCGCGTATAGGGGTGGTAGTTGAAGCGCAGGGTGTGGCCTGCGCGCAGGGCGTCGATGACGACGCCGAGGTATTCGCGGGCCGAGGGCACGTTCTCGATGAATATGCGTCCGGCGACGTCGCGCGAGCCGCTGAGAATGTCGTTAGTGGCCGCCGAGTTGAGCAGCCAGTCGGTGACGCTCTCGCTGTGGGCGTCTTCTTCCGAGATATAATATTCGAAGGTCGCCTGGTCGCACTCGACGGTGATGTCGAAGAGCTCCTCGATGGCCTGGCGGTAGTTGTAGAAAGTGCGCCGGGGCAGGGGACGGCCGTCGGAGTAGCGCGAGCGCAGCCAGCAGGCGTCGATCTCGCTGCGCGTCATGCGGCCATGGCGCTTGAGCGTGTCGACGAGCCAGACGTAGCGGTTGAAGAGGTCGCGTGCCATGGTCTGCGGGGGTTAGTCGGCGGTCGCCGGCACTGGTTTCTTGCCTATAGAGAGCAGGCGCAGGCCGATGACGGTAATCAGGGCGTTGATGATAAGCAGCTCGAAGCTCGTCTCATAGCCGAAGGCCTTGTTGAGCGACCACTGCACGACCCACGAGAGGCAGGGGGCGAGGACGCAGACGACGGGAACGAATTTGTCGTGGACCGGCTTCTTCCAGAACATACCGTAGACGAAAAGGCCGAGAATCGGGCCGTAAGTATATGATGCGAGGGTGTAGACGGCGCTGATGGCGTCCTGGTCGCTGAGATAGTAGAAGGCGATGATGACGAGGCCCATGATGGTCGACATGCCGATATGGACGGCCTTGCGGGTGCGCGTCAGACGGGCTTCGTCCTGCTTCTTGTGGGCGCCGAGGATGTCGACGGTGTATGATGTCGTCAGCGATGTCAGGGCCGAGCCTGCGGCCGAATAGGCGGCTGCGACGAGGCCGAGGACAAAGAGAATGCCGACGATGGCGGGCATGGCCTCGTTGGTGGCGACCATGGCGAAGATGTCGTCGCTCTTGGCCGGATGCTCGATGCCTTTCGAGTCAAGGAAGATGACCATCAAAGTGCCGAGCAGCAGGAAGAGGGCGATGACGAAGAACTGGGTGATGCCGCTTACAATCATGTTTTTCTGCGATTCGCCGGTGTCGCGGCAGGCGAGGTTGCGCTGCATCATGTCCTGGTCGAGACCGTTGGTTGCCAGGGCCATGAAGATGCCGGCGAGGAACTGTTTCCAGAAATATGTGCCTTCTTTGGGATTATCGAAGTAGAACATGCGCGACGACGGATGGTCGGTGATCGACGACACCATCTCGCCGAACGAGAAGCCGAGGTTGGTGGCGACGAAGTAGATGCAGAGTATCACCGACATAATGAGGCAGAAGCTCTTGAGCGTGTCAGTCCAGATGAGTGTCTTGACGCCGCCCTGAACGGTGTAGAGCCATATCAGCGCAATCGTGACGATGACGTTGAAGACAAACGGGATGTGGAGCGGTGAGAAGACGAGCAGCTGGAGCACCGAGCAGACGACGAGGAAGCGCACGGCGGCACCGAGCATCTTCGAGATGAAGAAAAACCACGCGCCGGTGCGGTAGGTCGAGACGCCGAAGCGTTCTTCGAGATAGCCGTAGATCGACAGCAGGTTGCGCTTGTAGAACATCGGCACGAGCACGAAGGCGATGGCGAAATAGCCGACGATGAAGCCGAGCACCATCTGGAGGTAGGCGTAGCCCTTGGTGACGACCATGCCTGGGACAGAGATGAACGTGACGCCCGAGATGGTCGCGCCGATCATGGCGAAGGCGACGACGGGCCAGGGAGCCTTGCGGTTGCCGTTGAAGAAAGTCGAGTTGTCGGAGCCGCGCGAGGCGAAGTATGAGACGGCTAAGAGGAGGAGGAAATAGGCCGCTATGGTGATGATGATAACGATTGGCTGTGTCATGGTTTATTCGGCGTAAAGCAGGTAAGGTTTGCGTTGTTTTTTGAATTTCTCAACGTCGGCGGCCCAGGTGGCTTTGATTTCGTCGGCGCTCTTGCCCTGTTCGATCATCGTGCGGATGTCGCCGCGGCCGATGAGCTTCTCGAAGAACGAGGTGAAGAATTTGTCGCCGATGGCGAGGTCGCGGTATGCGTCGATGAGATAGCCGAGGTCGATGCCGGCGGCGATGATGGCCTCGGGGTCGGCGGCGCTGAGGTCGACGCCGTGGCAGAGATTGTCGAGTTGCGGCGGATTCTTGGCGCCGGCGACGCTGCGGGGTGTGAAGTCGAAGTTGCGGCCCTTCATGTCGGGATGACCGTAGATTTCAAAGGGCTTGTCGGTGCCGCGGCCGAGGCTGACGGGAGTTGCCTCGAAGTAGCAGATCGACGGATAGAGATATATCGCCGTCATCGTTCGCAGGTTGGGCGATGGCGCTATCGGCAGCGCGTAACGTGTCTGATGGGTGTAATTGTCGCATTTGACGGTCTTGAGGTCGACCTTGCGGCCGTCCTTGAGCCAGCCCTCGCCGTTGGCCATTAGAGCCAGCTCGGCCATCGTCATGCCGTGGACGACTGGGATGGGGAGGCGTCCGACGCCCGACTCATACTTCATGTCGAGAATCGGGCCGTCGACATACATGCCGTTGGGGTTGGGGCGGTCGAGCACAATGACCTCCTTGCCGGCGGCTGCGGCCGAGTTCATCAGGTCGATCATCGTGCAGTAATATGTATAATATCTGAGGCCTACGTCCTGAATGTCGACGACGATGACGTCGAGCTTGTCCATCGTCTCAGCCGAAGGCCCGCGCTTCTTGCCGTCGTAGAGCGACGCGATGGGTATTCCCGTGACGGGGTCGACACTGCTGCCGAC